>CAYMCT010000051.1:0-7965 GCA_964389075.1 uncultured Lachnospiraceae bacterium | reverse complement strand
ATTATCGGTGCGGTCTACAAAATACTCACCAGGCGTATCAAGCTCTTCAAGCAGGTTTTCAACATAGAACTCTGCATTTTTTCTGACCGTTCCGGAAACCGTTATAAGATTTCCCGAAGCACTCATATCAAGGTTACGCCAGAAATACGTTGAAAGCGTCGAACCGCAAAGCACCGCATCATTTGCACCGCTCCATTTTGATACATCGTAGCTGTTATATGCAAACGTTGATGAACCGGTTGCGTTCTCCGCTTTGAGCAAGCCACCGTTCGGGTATCTTGCCGTAGTCTGAAGCTGATTATCAACATACAGATACGGTCTTACACTGTCATCAGTGCTGTAGCTTAAGCCGTACTTATCAAGCTCAAGCATAAGCACGTTTCCTCTGACACCCTGCGGAACAGCTTTCAAAAGCTCCGCATCCGTTATATTTTTAAAATCACTCGCCAACAGCTGTTTTGCTCCGGTAAAAACAACATCTTCATTGTTATACGGACAGTATGTTATACTGTATCCGTCACTACCCGAATTTTCAGACGAAAAAGATATTGTGTTTTTTAGCTCATACCTGCCTCCCATAAGCAAAACATTTACGTCCTGCCCGCTGTATTGCTTTGCAAGCTCCATTGCCGCTTCAATAGTAACAGGGTCGTCAAACGTTCCCGACGCATCGGCAGTACCTGCCGCCGAAACGTATATCTCAGCAGCAGTCTCTGCACGTACAGGCAAAATACTGTTTATCATAGACAATGCAATTATTGCTGATAAAATTTTTCTCATTTTTCGCCTCTTTTCTTTATATCATTACTTTACGCTGTTTACAGCCGAATGAATATCCTCGACTAATTCCTCAAGAGTTCTGTCTGTACAGTTACCCTTGCTGTTTCCTATAATATCGTTTGCTTTAAGCTTCTGCTCATCTGATAATGCCAGATAATCGCTTATGTTAATGCCTATGGCATCGGCATTTTCTTTTGTAAGAAGATTTGATAAATACCCCGACTGACCTGCAAAGCCTACATAACAGGCATTTACCGTACCTGTGAACATTCCCTGCATGATTCTCAGTCTGAGTTCTTCAATAGTTTTGCAATCGCCGCCTATCATAAGCTCTGTTGCAGATGCTTTGAATTTATCCGTCATCGTAAGATAATGCTGATAAATAGTTACACCGTTCGTATCTATACTGTCTATGCCCAGAATATCCTTGTAATTAAAGTCAATTTTATTTTTGAACATCAACTCAGATAATCCGCTGTTATAGCCTGCAATAATACAAGCCTGCTCTATAAGTGACTTGTATTCTGCAATATCGTTTCTTGATACTGCAATATTACGGTTTGTAAGCATTGGATACACAATCTCTGCAATATCGGACTTTCCTACACGGTTAAACAAAGTAAACGATGACATCTCCATAGCATCTGACGAACCTATGAACAAGGTCTGCAAATGCTTATCCGACTGTGGATTTGCAAATGCATCTAAAATATCGTCTATTATGATACCGTCTGCAGGAACTGTTTCCATATTCTTTATTTGAATATTACCAAGACCGTTCTTTCTTATTTTGAAATATCCCTCATCACGAGTCTGGTTCGCTGTCTGGTCAAGCTCGGCATAAATAAGACGTCCGTCTACACGGAAGAACTGCAAAACTCCGTTGGGAGTATTAATTCCGCCCGCTTCGACATTGTACCACTTATCAGCCTCGATAAAGTCGTTCGGGATTTCGGTAAGCGTTCTGTTTATCCTCTGCCATTCGATTATGTCATGCTTGAATACCACAAGGTATCCGTTACCCTTGTCATTGAGCTTAACATCAAAGCCCTGATAATCACTTGCAGCTGTGCCGAGGTCATCAAGCTTCATCTGGAAGCAAAGAATAGAATTTGTATTCTTTATTTCCGTTATAGCGTCTGCACGTGTACCCTCGGCACTCGAAAACGTGAGAACACCGTTATCAATACTGATTTTTCCTTTTGTGTCCCATGCTGATGCCGAATCATACGCACCGTTGATATTTTCAAAATGCAGCTTCATAAAGAAAGGTGATTTTTTAACTATGTTATAAATCTCCTGTTCTGCCGAATCAAGCTCCGCCTGAGTAGTTGAATTTTTATAAATTTCCTGCACTTCTATAAGCTTTTCCTCTGCCTGCTTTACAAACTCTGCATCAAACTCATATTCAGCATTTTTTAAGTCCTGAGCACAGAATTCTTCAAATGACGTTATTGCAAGTCTTAATCCGTCCTTTGAAAGCTCATCACGAAGTGCTGTTTTAAACGCATACGGTCCGCCGATTGAATCTATTTCAAACATATTCTGACGTGCAATACTCTTTGCGGTTACCTTCCAGTAATAAACCGTATCGTTTGTAAAGTTCTCAACCGTTACCTGATTGAAGTTTCCGTTTTCACGGATTTCCTCATTGTATATAACATTTTCAAGTCCGGGGTCTGTAGCAATCGTAAGCTCATAAAAGCTTGCGCCCTTTACAGGGTCCCATGAGAATGTTATCTCAGATGCATTAAGACCTTTCTGACCGTTAGCCGGATATTTAAGATGTGACCCCTCTTCAGGCTTATCAAAAATATACAGTGCATCATCGGTAAGTCCTGATTTTGTTACATCAATTTCAAGCAGCTGCGGATGTGCCTTTGCTGCTTCACTTTCAGGATTGATGCTGTAGTTCTGATTTGCAGTATCAACAAATATTTCGTCACTGTAATCATAGTACGGATTTCCTGCCAAAGTACCGTTAAGACCTACAACAGAAATTTCTTTATCATCTACCGCTGTTGTTTTAGCACCGTATTGAGCAAGCTCACCAAAATCATTAAAGGCTTTGCTGCCCACACCTATGTTACCATAAAACACACTGTCATAGCATACAGCAAAATACGTTTTGTCTCTTTCGAGCCACTCTATAAGTTCAGGGTAGTTTTTCTTGTACACAGCCGTGTTTTCATCTGTAAGCTGTTTTGCGTGTGTCCATAAAAGACCGCCGTAATAAATCTGGTTACCAAAACTCTTTCTTGAGCCTATAGTTCCCGACCTCGCACAGTTAACTGCTACGTTGTACATATACCGTGTGTTAAAGCCAGGTGCCTGGTTACACGGCTGATACATATCAACACATACGTTGTGGTGCCAGTATGCACCACTGAAAGCGTCGTCGTTATACAATGCATTATAGTTATTGTCGTTCGTAAAATTGTGCAGATAATTATGAGCAACCTCTATATCAAAGTAAGAAGCCGCACGGCCTACATATATTGCACCGTAGTCGCTCATTGATTTTCCTGCATTTATTACTTCATTATAGTTTACCGAACAGTGAGTACCTCCCCATCCGAGAGCCGCTCCGCCCGGCAAATCCTGAACAACGTTATTGACGCAGTCAACACCTACACTGCCGTGATTTTCGGTCTGGTAACCGCCGCCCATACCGCCTAATGCACGGTAATACTGCGATACCTGCGTAAGATGGTTATTTTTAACAATACTGTTGCCGTCCTCTAAGGTTTTAATGTTTCCTGCTCTGAAATACAGAAATCTTCCAAACAGGTTATAAACATCGTTTTCCATAATATTTAAGCCGTATGCATATGTATTACCGAAATTAACCATAGTTTCTGCCTGACCGTGCGAAAAATCACAGCTTTCTATAGTGATGTTCCTTGATGCACCGTCAAAGCTTAATGCCTGATAGCATTTTGAAAAATTAATATCCTTGATTGTTACATTATTTGCATCGTTGAATACGAAAAGTGTATCTGTGAAATACGTCATTTCCATCTTCTGATTCTTGATGCCGTAAGGCGGATAATAATACAGCTTAAGATTTTCTGTATCTACAAACCACTCACCGGGGCTGTCAAGCTCTTCAAGAAGGTTCGATGCATACCAGGGTGTGCCGGCAGCAGATGTGCTCATTGAGCCGCTGCCCACACTTTCTATATTAATTGTTTTTGTTCTTGTATCAACAGACTGAATTATTCCGTCATGCCATTCCCAGCCTGCCGTTGAAAAATGTCCGTACACATAAGCATTTTTTGCTTCTGTCCAGTTTAACGGATCGGTTTCGGTAAATGTAAAGCTGTTTGTCTGCGGAACGCTGAACACTGTTGCTTCACCGTCGTTAGGCCATCTTGCGTTAGTCTGCTCTATATCGTTAAGATATATATAATAAAACACATTCGGTATTTGTGCAAGCTCCTTGATACCGTACTTTGAAAGGTCAAGGCTTGCCACCTTGCCTCTTCCGTTTTTATGCAGCTTAGCTAAAGTTACAGCATCTGTTACAGGTGAGAAATCCGCTGTATTAAGAGCAATCGAGCCTGTAAACTCAGGCTGATTATCTCTGTCAAAACCTTCGATTGAAATACCTTTATAATATTTTGATTTGAAAACATTATCATCAAATCTGATACTCTTAGTTTGTCGGTATGTTCCCGGCTTTACAAATATTCTTACCTTGTATTCACCGCCAAACTCCTGCATATACCCTACGGCAATCTCTTTAGCCCTGTCCATGTCTGATACAGGTGAGTTTGGATGTCCCTGTCCGCCGTTATTGCCATCTGTTGACACGTACACGCCCTGGAGCTTTATGAAATCGCTCCCATCTGCAAACTCTGTGCCATTACAAACAGCCAGCACGCCCGAATCTGTAATTTTATACTCCTCGCCTATGAGCGATAAAACGTCTGCACTCACAAAGATTTCATCTTTGACCTTTTCTGCTGTCGCTGACATTTTATGTTCTTTATTATCAATGTATATGACATTTTCTCCCTCTGTCACAGAAAACCTCTTCTCATAACCGAAGCTTTCCATAACATAGTTTACGGGTATCATATAATTTTCGCCGGACATATACGGAGTGTTATCAAGAACCGTATCCTTGCCCTTAAACACCGCAACCTTTCCGTCAAGGCATAACGCAAGCGTCAGGTTTTCACCAAGAAACGAATTGTTTACGGTAGCGGCAATGACAATATTTTGCAAAAGCAAAGCTATTACAAGTATTAACGTTGTAAATCTGAATTTCCTCAATTCATCCACCTCCGCTCTGCTTTATTATTCGTATCTGTAAACAATTATGTTTCTTACAACGCCCAGACGTGACGTGATAAGAACTCTGTCACAGCTCTCGCCCGATAGCTCATAGCTTCTGAGTGTCGAAGCAGGCATTGTTTCTATATTTACATAGTTACGTCCTACCTTTACAAGTGTTACAGATGACGTACTGTATGTATTTGTTGCGTACACACCGTCACCCTCATATGAAACCTCGCCCGGATTTTCTGCAAGGTTTCTTGTTGTCGTTATAACGTATCCGTTACCCGAACGTACAACACTGCCGAGCATTACACGCATATTACCGTTATAATATGACCATGCATATGAATCCGATGCAAACGAGTTACCGCTTGTACCGTTTGTAACACTGAACGGATTTGAATGGCTGTAAACAGCCTTGTAATATCCGTCAGCACATCCTGCAAGATTACCACGTTCTGACCATCCGTTATATACATTTCCGTCAATAATAAGACCGTCACTGTAGTCAGCATCTGCATCATAAAGAAGCTGTATACCTCTTATTTCGCCGCCGCTGCCGAGAGCATATCTGATTATATCTCCCTCTTCAACCTCGAAGTAATGCGTTACACCGTCCGCAGTCTGATATGTTGAATCACCTTGCATATTGGTTATGTTTCCGTCACCCATTGCTTCTTCATCAACTTCATATTCTGTTGAACCGAGTGTAATAAAGCTTACAACATCACCGTCATCGTTTACACCGTCATACATTTTGGTTACTATTCCGACTGTATGGTCTTCGGCTGATATTGACTGTGACGGGTCAGATGTTTCCACCATATATTCGGCAACAGGCGAATTTCTTGTTGTTGAATAGAATCTCGTTTCGTCCTTTTCAAATTTCTTGTTCTCAGAGTAGAACGCTCTCGTCACTATATTGTATCCTTTGTTTTCGCCAAAGTTGTCGTCACGGAAATTACACTGCAAAATCTGTGTATTATCATTTATGATTATTGAACCGCCTATAAGTCCCTTACCGTTATAGAAGTTAAGTGATTTATCCTCATTGACAAGTTTGATTTCAACTAATCGCGAAGAATCGTCACTTGAATTTTCATAGCTGCCTGCAAGCTCGATTTCTGTAAACTCTCCATCCTCATTCATTTTATATCTGAACATACCGCCGGTCTTTTCACTCGCATTATCAACGGTATTATATATATAACTATTGAGCTTTTCATACGGCGAATAGATGTCTTTTGTAAGCGAATAAGAATTTGTTTTATCCTCTGTGTCCAGCACTCTCACCTTATCGGCACAATAGCCGGTTATGAGCTGTCTTGAATTCATATCATAATACTTAATGCGTATCTGATCCTCAAATTCAGGCTCACCAATAAGCCGTACATCACTCATGAATGCAACATCGTAATCAGATGATTGCTTTGTAAATTTAACTGCTCGTCCCAGAATGTCAAGATAAAACTGATATGTAGCTCCCACCTTCGGAATATCGTCCGGATTAACATCGGTATAATCCTTTGAAAGAACTACTGTATTTCCGTCCGTACTTTCCAAAAGTGTTTCATCATTTTCGTTCGTTCTTATAACAGAAACCTTAAAATCAGAAACAATTTCATCGGAAATATATATTTCCATTATTCCCTCGCCCTCTGACACACTTGCAATCATACCGCTTGTTACCGCGTCAAGTGAAATCAATTCACCTTGAGGGTTATAAATTCTTACTACCTTTTCATCATCGTCTACACTAAGCTCTTTTCCGATAACGGACGCTGTAGAGTTCATAGTTTTTGTAACGGTATCAACATAGTCTATGTTGAAATTACGATAGTTTTTAATCATTATCAAATCAGCATCGTTATTATCATCTGTTTCAATAACTGTAATTTTACCGTAGTTAAAATCAAAAACCTCGTCGCCCACATCAGAAACCGCACTGCTGTTTACTATGAAATACGGGGCTTTAACAGTAGAAATAGTTTTCTCTCTTGAACCTACGTTATAAATAATCTTGTTATCATTATAAGATACAAAATCATTTACATCAATTTCATATACTGTATCTCTTCCGCTTAGTCTTGCATATACAAGCCTATTGTCATTGTCGTTCACTGAATAATAGAATTCAATCTCACGACCGATGAAATTGCGAAACACTTCTCCGTCCTCACCAAGCTGATACACCTCAGAATCAATAATTACCTGATCAATCATCTTACTTCTTGTAGTTGTAAGATTGGTAAAACCGTTATCGGTCATTCTGCCGCGGTCGTAATAAAGTCCCAAAAGCTTTAGCAGGAACGTTTCACCGTCAATAGTTTGCATTGTCCAGTTTCCATCTTCCATAACCTTTTGCATCACTTCAACATCAAATGCATTATAGATTATCTGCGTAATATCCCTTCTTGACGCATATGAAGAGCCTTCGTTTTTAACAGAATCTGTTAAACCTAAATTTACTGCTACACTTACATAACCTGATGGATAGCCACCGTGTTTTTCAGCTTCAAAACGGTATCCCATCATTGCCACAAGAACCTTTAATGCCTGTTCAACAGTTATATTATCCTCAGCACCAAAGTTTCCGCTTCCGTCTCCCACCATAATTCCAAGCTCACTAACAAGCTTTATTGAGTCGTATGCCCAGAAGTTTGAAGGCACATCTGCAAAAACGCCTTCTTCCTCCTTCTGCATTTCCTCAAGCGGAATAAGCTCTGTACCGCTGTATATATCTGTAAAATATGTCTCTTTCCACTCGAATGTATTATCTGAGTCTGCTCCATATGTATAAATACCCGCAATAACCTTAGCAAATTCTGCTCTTGTTATGTTGTTATCCGGAAGAAATGTACCGTCATCATAGCCGTTCATGATACCTATTCCGGTTAT
>CAYMCT010000050.1:0-7979 GCA_964389075.1 uncultured Lachnospiraceae bacterium | reverse complement strand
GCACCGGGAGTGGGAACTGACGGTAATTTTATACTCAATTCAAATAATATAATTATAGGTTATAATGTATCTTCGTTAAGTTTGGCACAGAAAGAGTTTGCATATCTCACTTATGCAGGTTGGGAACCGAATGAAGAGATAGTAATTATTAAAGTATATACAGAAAGAGACGAGTTTGTAACCTATAAGCTAACAAATGAAGTAATAAAGGTAAACGGTTCATCTGCTAAACGCGAAAAGATAGTTAATGCATTGTTACAAGGTAGTGACAGCATATACAAAATGGTCACGGTACAAACTGATGAAGAAGGAAATCTGGTAAGTATTGATACTCCATATAAGGGTTCAAACGAAGGAACTTATTCACTTACAAGCGGATACCAATGCGAAAGCGGTGAGACGTTAAGATATAAAACCGGAACAAGGGCATTTCAGGACAAGATTTTGATATCTGCTGATACCAAAGTATTCTGTGTTCCAAGCAATAAATCTAATTCTGATGATTATGAAATTGCAGATCACAGTATTTTTGAAAACGATAAGACTTATAAAGTGGAGAGTTATACTCAATCTGAAAACGATTTGGTGTCGCCTGTGTTAGTATATGAAACAAATGAAATAGCATATGACTTGTCACCTGCGTATATTATATTTGTTGAAAAAATATATAAAGCTGTCAATGAAGATGATGAGGTGTGTGAGTTTGTAGAAGGTATGGGAAGACCGGGTGAGGTAGTCCTTACCTCTGAAAGCGATATATTCACCGAAAAGGGCGTTGAAGAAGGCGATGTTATTATATATTCGGCAAACAGCAAGAATGAAGTTAAGGATGTAGAGGTATTCTATGACTATTCCGAGAAAAAACTGTTGTCAGAATCAGAGCCGAATGATGCTTTCGGTGCGGAGCGCAGATACATATGCGGTAGTGTTTACAGAAAGCAGAACAGCATATTTACTATCGCATTAGGTGATCCTGCTACGGTTAACGAGAGGGATTTGGAAATTAAAAACCTTGCTTCCTATAAAGCGTTTACATATGATACGGATACCAAAACCATAACAAAAACTGTTGCCTCGGATATTAAAGATTATCTTACCGTAGGTGATGAATGCACAAAGGTAATTCTTACACAGGGTTATGGTGATGCAGGAAGTATGTTTGTGTACAAGTGATATACTTGTGAAAGGGTTTAACGGTTATCAGAATGAAAATTGGAAATAAAAAACAGTATTTTTGGGACTATAATTTTGCTGATAAGACAAAAACAACTGCACGGCTTGTGATGCATAAGCCTGTAAAAAAGGATGCTGTTATAGTGCATGATGAACCTTGGGAAGGACCGGAGGCTATATACCACAATATCATAAAAGACGGCGATATATACCGTATGTATTATCTTACCAGATGTGAAGAGGTCAACGGTCTCATTGTTCCGGGAAGAGTATGCTATGCAGAGAGCAGGGACGGTATGCATTGGCACAAGCCGGCTCTCGGATTGCGTGCATATAAGAATATGCTTGATACTAATATTATACTTGACGATACGGATGATTTGCTGGATAACTTTTTTGTGTTCCTCGACACTGCTCCCGGTGTGAGTGATAAAGAGCGATATAAGGGTATTGCGGTTTCGTATATGGGTGCAAAGACTGCTGAGGATGTTGCACTTTGGTGTTGGACGAGTACTGACGGCATACATTTTAAAAAGGATTTTATAATGACAGATGAGGGAACCTTCGACAGTTTAAATACGGTAGTGTATGATAGCGGTGCGGGTGAATACTACTGCTATTTCAGAGGTCATCATAAGAATGAAAACGGCGAAGATTTCAGAGATGTGCGTGTTATGAAATCAAAGGATTTCAGAAATTGGACAGATCCTCAAAGGATAACCTTCCAGACTGAAAATGATTTTCAGTTATATACAAACGGTGTTTTCAGACTTGTGGAAAATCCTGATGTATCGGTAGGGCTTGCAACAAGGTATGTAGAGCGTAAGGAATGGACACCTAATTACGATGAGCTGTGCGGAAGGGAAAAACGACGATATCAGATGGAGCTGTGGGAGCCGAGAGCGGGACTGGCAATTACGGATTGCTTGTTCATGACATCAGTCGATGGCTACCACTGGCATCGGTTTGATGAGGCTTGGTTAACACCCGGTATAGAAGAAAAGGATAATTGGGTGTATGGTGATTGCTATCCATGCATCGGGCTGGTAGAGGATGAAACTTATGGCTACGGTGAGCCTAAGGAATGGTCAATTTTTATGAAAGAGGGACATCGTTCTATGAAACCGGCAGTTCTATATCGTCATGTGATAAGGAAAGACGGGTTTGTTTCATTACATTCTGATTACGAGGAGAGTAGGGTTTTTACAAAAGATTTTGAATATCAAAGCGGAACAATGTATCTGAACTTTTCTACATCGGCTGCAGGTCATATTTTCGTAAATGTCCTTGATGAAAATGATAAACCGATTGATGGGTATACATCATGTGAACTATTCGGAGATTCTGTATGCAGGAAGGTTGTTTTCGATAAGGATATGGAGCTTTTAAAAGGCAAGAAAATCAAGCTGGAATTTTTGATGAGTGATGCGGAACTCTATTCAGTGGTGTTTAAATAATATGCGACGATGCTCAAAGGAGACACGGTCATGAAAAAGCGTACAATAAAAAAATCTGTTCCGGTTAATGAAATCGGAGCATATATGAACAGGTGGAAAGAAAAAAAGCCCGGGTTTGTTGAAATTGATACAATTGGGAAAAGCGGCGGATATGATATAATGAGCGCAGTTTTCACAGACTTCAGTGTGAGTAGTAAAAACAAACAGATTGCACTTGTAATTGCTCAGCATTCGGGAATGGAAATTTCGGGAATGACTACAGTTATGAGCTTGGGTAATTATCTGGCTTCAGATAAGACTGAGACTAAACAGCTTTTGCGGGAGATGATAGTTGTTCTTGTGCCTTGTCCAAACCCTTATTCATATTCTAAGCAGTCGGCAGAATATCAGTTCAGAAATGAAGCCGGTGTTGATGAGTATGTTTCATTTGATTATAACGGGGCAAAAAAAGGCGGTAAAAACCCATCAGCAGTAGCAATTCAGGAGCTTATAGATAAATATAAGCCGGAAATATTGCTTGATTGTCACGGAGTCATATACGAAAATCAGTTAGTTATACATTCGATGGGTTATTCAGCATTTGCGACAAACAGATTTTATAATGACAGCATGACAGCTGAAATACAAAAAGCCGGTTGTGATGCCGGATTTGCAGTATTCGATACTGATTACTGCGAAACCTTGGTGTTGTCAGATAAAACCTGCAAGGATTCAAATATTCTCGGTCATTTCAGAGCGTCTGCCGACGGTGCTGTAGCACCCGTATATGCGTATCTTAAATATCACACGCTTGCTGCAAGTCTGGAAATTTCATGGGAAGAGGAAGGCGTAGCACGTCTTATAAAGGCTCTTGAAATGGGAATGCGAAGATTTAAAACTGAGCACTACAAAGGCTATCCTGTGCGCACTGTAAAAGCTCCTTGCGGGCATAACTCTATACGGGCATGGGGAACTACTGCTGAAGAAAGAAGAAAAAGCCGTATAGAGCTGTGGTCAAAACGTCACGAAATACTTGACGGTCTGGCACATCCTGAAATGCCGGGATTTTCGGGTGTAATAGTTTCCACGTCACATAAATTGGCTAATGAGATTGTAAGAGAATATTATGCACCTATGGACGAGGTGTTTGAGCGAATGCGTCAGCTCCCAAACGTCAATGTTGATAATATGAAAAATGAAATCAAGGATTGTTATGAACCGTATTCAAGCATATCGCTTTAAGGTGGCGGTGAAACACATATTGAAAATGGAATGACTGTTCGTATCGGAATACCGTTTAAGGATGCGGTGCTTAAAAATATAATGTATAATGGCAACATTTTATGCGAAGATGAGCGGGATGGATATACAGTTGTAAAATGCGACAACTGGGTGTTTGTGGATGTAAATATTCCACCCGGCAAGACTGCTGATTTTGCGGTTGTTACAGCGACATATGACTGTGAAATACCAAAGAGCGGTATAATTGAATATTAATAACACACTAAACTATACTTAAGAATGGAGAATTCAAAATGAAAAATTTTAGAGTAGAAGGAATACTTCCTGCACTTGTAACTCCTTTTTGTGATGATAACAAAACAATTAATGAGGACGCAGCAAAAAAACTTATTGACTTGCATCTTGAGCAAGGCGCAAACGGATTTTATATTCTCGGCGGAACAGGCGAGGGGCTTATTATGGCAAGAGAAGAACGCGAGATTATGTGTGAGCTTGCTGTAAAGCATATTGCAGGACGTAAGCCGGTTATAAACCATGTTGCGTCTATGAATTTCCGTGAAATGATAGAGCTTGCAAAGCATGCAGAACGTGTGGGCTGTGATGCTATTGCGGCAGTACCACCTAGCTTTTTTGCGTATGATAATGATGATTTGTATGAGTATTATAAAAAGCTCGCAGAAAGCACAACTCTGCCTGTAATCATATACTACCATCCTGCAGCACAGAAAAATATGTCGGCAGAACTTATAGCACGCATATTTGAAATAGATAATGTGACAGGAGTTAAATGGAGTTCAAATAATTTCTTCGAGCTTATGAAGCTAAAGGATATGACAAACGGAGAGATGAACATTATTAACGGTCCCGATGAGCTTCTTGTTTCGGGTCTGGCAGCAGGTGCAGAGGCGGGCATAGGCTCTACATATAATATAATGTTGCCTGAGTTTGTAAGTATATATAATAGCTTTAAAAACAATGACATGGATACAGCATTAAATATTCAGAAAAAGATAAATAATGTTATTGACTTATTGTTAAACAGCTCTCTTATTCCGGCTGTAAAATACGGTGTAACTTTAATGGGTATCGATGTAGGAGAGGGGACATTCCCGTTAAAGCCGCTTAATGCTGAACAGAAAGAAGCATTAAGACGAGGACTTGAGGAACTTGGCTGGCCGTTTAACGGTAAGAAGGTGTAATAAATTGTTGTACATTATTGGTCAGATTTTCGGTATTATAGCAACAGCTTGCTGTATTGTTGTACCGCTCTGCAAAAAAAAGTGGCAGATGCTTGTTATATCCGGTGTTGCGAACTTGTTTGTAGCAATTAATTTCTTTTTACTGAATGATATAGGCTCTGCAATAATACTTAATTTAGTAGCGATTGTTCAGATTGGGCTGTCACTGTGGCATCTTAAAAAAGGCAGTAAAATTACTGTATCTGAAAATATAATTTTTTTGGTAGCATATATTATCTGCGGAGTTTTGGGATTCAAAAAGGCGATTGATGTTTTACCTATAATGGGTGGCGTAGTTTTTATGGTAGCGGTTTTTCAAAAAGACGAGCAGAAAACAAGAAAACTTAGTATGTTAAATGCTATATTGTGGCTTGTATATGATGCCTTGATATTTTCAAGTGCAGCATTTGCACAGGTTGCTACTATATGCATGACATCAATTGCATTGTATAAAAACAGAAAGAGAAAATATGAGAAATGAATATAAATACTATATACATTTAACGCTGTGGAGCATTGTTTTAATGTTCACTAACGGTGCTGTATTACAGACATTTTTGCTTGAAAACGGTATACCGGAGCATAGTATAAATATATTTATATCTTGTATGCAGATTATACAGATTTTTACAATGCTTTGTATCTCAGAAAGAATTGACAGAGCAAAAAATATTATATCATTGTCAGCATTCGGACATTTTTTGGATATACCTATAATATGCCTGCTTGTTTTTATGTGTTTTGTTCCGGATTTATCGGTTAGCATAAAGCTTGTTATGCTGTTTGTTGCAGGTGTTATTCATAATATATCAATTGGTGCATGTAATATTTTGACGTACAAATTGCCATATCACATAATCAGCCTTAATAAATACGCCAAGGTCACTTCGGTAAGCGGAGTTATAACAGGAATATCAACATTGTTGTTTTCAGTGCTGTTATCATATTTGTGGGATGGATTTGGATATATTGATTCCATGCGATACATATATATTGCAACACTGATTGTTTTGGGCATATACATAATAACCACAAAAAGTCTGAAAAGAATAGACGACAATAACATAGAACAAGCCAGTGAGAACAAGAAAATTAATTTGTTTAAATATAAGCCGTTTTATAAATTGATATTACCAAATCTTTTAAGAGGTTTTTGTCTGGGAATAATAGGTATGACTGTAACAATAGGTTATTATCATGAACGGATAGATGTCAGTTCTGCCTCGTTTCTTGTCGTAATAACAAATTTTACAACTATTTTGGGTTGTCTGTTATACCGTAAAATAGCCGGATGGTCTATAGAAAAAGAGATTGTATTAATATCCAGCATTGTTTGTGTGGTTACTATGCCGTTGATGATTACAGGTAATTCTGCCGGTTCCTTTCTTGTTTTTTATGGCATTTCATATTTTTGTATAAATCTAATTAACTATGCAATTCCGGTTGCATTGACACGGATTGTGGATTATAATGTTATAGGTCAATACAGTGCATGGAGAATGTTGTTAACTACTTTTGGGACTGCAATGGCAGGATTTGTATGTATTGGAATGTTTGAAGTGTTTGGTGGGGTAACAGCAATGTTGCTTGTCGGGACAGCACAGCTTTTGTCGGGTGTAGGGTACTATGTTAATTTAAAAGGGGAAAGTTATGATGTTATTAGATAAGATAAAACGTATATTAGAGTATGCTGAAAAGGAACATCAGATTCTGTGTTCTGATATTGCTGTAATGATAGATGATGAGATTGTCTGTCGTTATATGACAGGAACGAGAGATGATGATAAAACTATTCCTATTAAAGGTGATGAACTTTATTTTTTGTATTCAGCAAGTAAACCAATAACCTGTACTGCAGCATTACAGCTGTATGAGAAGGGTAAATTGAGTCTTGATGATTATGTATATAAATATATTCCTGAATTTAAAAACGTGACGGTTAGAACTGACAGTGCTATAAAGCCGGTGAAAAATCACATAACAATAAAGCACCTTTTTACAATGACATCAGGGATTAATTATGACTTATGCAGTAGAGGGATTACAGAGCAACTTGCAAAAGATTCTGAATCTTCAACGTTAGATATTGTAAAAGCTATTGCAAGTGAACCCTTGGCTTTTGAACCGGGTGATGGATGGTTATACGGATTAAGTCACGATGTTTTAGCGGCTGTTGTTGAGATTATATCGGATATGCCGTTTGCAGAATACTTGCAGAAGAACATTTTTGATGTGTGTGGTATGGAAAATACATATATGTATTATGATGATAAAATCCAAAGCAGAATGTGCAGTCAATACTGTTATAAAGATGAAAAGGTGATATTAACGGATAAAGAAAATCAATATATTTTCACACACAACTATCATTCGGGCGGTGCAGGAATTATATCATGTGTGGACGATTACATGAAATATATATACACAATGATAAACACTGAAAAACTGTTGAAGCACGAAACGCTTGATTTAATGAGAAAAGCACACCTTGATAAAAAACAATGTGAAATATTCCAAGAATGTAAGAGAGGGTATTCGTATGGCTTAGGTGTAAGAACAAACTCATTCAGCAATTTTTCGGCTAAAGGTGAATTCGGCTGGGACGGTGCAGGAGGTGCATATATTCTTATGGATCCTGATAATCGGATAGGAATATTTTATGCAACACATATACGTGATTATGGAGATTATTTATATAACGACCTACATTTACAGCTAAGAGATACGGTGTATGAATATATAAAAAGTAAATCTTAACGAATTAAGAAATCAAACTAAGACATAGAAAACGAAGAGAACATTAATAAAAAGTATATTCAAAAAATAAAACTTTGAAATGAGGCTGAAATAATGAACAAAATTGATTATAATAAATTTCTCGATAAGGTAC
>CAYMCT010000049.1:0-8008 GCA_964389075.1 uncultured Lachnospiraceae bacterium | reverse complement strand
ATGTTTTAAACTACGCATTAAGCCTTGACGGTGAGATTTATACCGTTACAGCAACAAATAAGCGTGTTTCGGTAAAAATCACAGCGGTTAATATAAACGACGATGAAAAGACTGTTTCTATTGATAATACCGAATACCGTGTAAGTGACCGTTTCATAAAATACATTGAAACAAAGGAGCTTAAAACACTTTCATCAGGCGTTGAGATAACAGCGTATGTGGATATGTTCGGTACACTTGAATGGGGTACTATTAAGGTATCTACAGAATATTATCCGTATGCATATATTATAGATATGCTTTCAGAGGCTGAAGATTACTACATAAAGATGTTTGCACCGACAAACACCTCAACTACAACATTCTCTTCATCTACAGCATATTCTGTAAAGACATATAAGATAGTTACATCAGGCTCTAAGCTTAACGGCAAGAAGGCTGACGGTGAAACAATAGAAGCTGCACTCGCAAAAAGTGCAGAAGCTGCAAATCCCGATACCGAAATTGCAAACGCAAATATAACTCTTACAAACTACAGCCAGCTCGTAAGAGTTAAGTTCTCAGGCGGCGAGATTGCAGAAATTATAACAATAGATGATACTGTTGCAGAAGGCACAATGAACGAGGATTCAACAGCTCTTGTAAGATATAAGAGTATGAATCCGGATTCAAAGTATTATGTTACAACTACCAGTGTCAAGGAATCATCTGACGGTGCAACACTTTATTCACTTAAGAGTGCAACACCAATGTTCGTAATTCCTAAAGACAGAACTGATACAGAGAGCTACTCACTCAAGTCAGCACTCACCGGTAACACAATGTATAACGGCGGCAGCTGGTATCTTGAAGCATTCGACGTTAACGATTCACGTTATCCGTCCTGCCTGTTGGTTTATAACTCAACTTTCAAGAAGGGTACAGCTATAACTTCGTCAACAGCATACAGACTCGTAGCTGACAAAATCAGAGAAGAGTTTGACGAAACAGAAGGTGAAATTTTCAAAATGCTCTATACCTTCAATTCAGCTACATCTATCACTACAACAAAGATTTCACCTGATTATGAAGATATATTCGATGATATCGAAATGGGTGATGTAATCCTTAATGGTACAGACGGTGACAAGTATGCCGATTCACTGATTAAGGTTCAGGATTTTGGAGAAATAAACAGAATACTCAGCGGCAACGAGATAGCAGTCGTTGATGCAGACGGTAACGAAACAGTTCAGGTTTATAACTGGAACGAAACACAGGAACAGACTGATGAAAACGAATTGCAGAAGTATATATTCGACTTCAGATATCCAAAAACCGATGTTTCAGAACCTACTGACGATTATTACAAAACCGGCGGTAACTCAACAAACATATATTCAAGAGCTTGTATGTTTAATGTAATTCAGGTTCTTACAGATGAAAATATGCTGTACGTTACAAAGACCGGCTTCAACGAAAACGGTGAGCTTGCCGATGCTTCATACGAGGAAATTAAGATTTCATCATCAACAAAGATTTTACGTTATGATGCTGACGAAAAAGAGTTCACTCCTTATGCGGAGGGTACAGAAAATGCAGCTCTTGCAACAACCGATCTTAAGGAAGCAAAGAACTACGGTCAGGAATGTTCAAAGGTTCTTATAACCTATGTATCATCCTCCAGTTCAACATCATCAGCTCCTACAGCCAAATTCATTGTTATTTACAATTAATTACACAAAAAAAAGTGTCAGGACGCCATATGCGTCTTGACACTTTTTTGTTTATCATATATAATTATGTTATATGATAAACTTTTCCAAAGGAGAGAGATTTTTATGAGAGGAAAAAGATTATTAAGCTTTTGTATATCAGCGTCAATGCTTCCCTTAAGCTTCAGTATAACTGCCCCCTGCGCTAACGCAGCAACGGCAGACAGTGTGACTACAGTTTATCTTAACCCATCAGACGCATCACCATTCAATAACGGTGAATTTGAGGGCTGGGGCACCTCACTTTGCTGGTGGGCGAATCGTCTTGGCTACAGCGAAAGCCTTACACAGCAGGCTGCGGATGCATTCTTTTCCGATAACGGATTAGGTCTTGATATAGGCAGATATAATATAGGCGGCGGTGATGATCCTGACCATAACCACATTACACGTTCAGATTCAATCGTACCGGGTTATTGGAGCGGCTACACACTGTCTGAGGACGGCAAGGACGCAGAAATAACATACGACTGGACACAGGACGAAAATCAGCGTAATATTGCTCTTGCGGCACAAAAAGCAAATCCTGATATTTATTTTGAAGGCTTCTCAAACTCACCCCCGTACTTTATGACAAATTCAGGCTGTTCAAGCGGTGCGTCAGATGCAAGTCAGGATAACCTCAAATCGGATATGATTGATGACTTTGCAAGATATATTGCAGATACAACAAAGCATTTCAAGGATGAATTCGGCATTGAGTTCAAGAGTTATTCGCCTATGAACGAGCCGGACACAAGCTATTGGGGAGAACTCAGCCCTAAGCAGGAGGGCTGTCACTATACACCGGGCGAAATGCAGTCAAGCACCATTATTGAAACCAGAAAAGCACTTGATAATGCAGGACTTACCGATGTTCTTGTAGCCGGTATGGACGAAACAAGTATAGATACAACCGTCAGGAATCTTGACAAGCTTACCGACGAGGCAAAAGAGGCTCTTGGCAGAATAGACACTCACACATACGGTGGTTCACAGCGTGCAGCACTTAAAGCAAAAGCGATAAGTATGAATAAAAATCTCTGGATGAGCGAGGTTGATGGTGGTTGGGACGGTTTCGGTCTTGCCGAAAGAATTATAGACGATATGAACGGTATGCAGCCATCAGCCTGGATTATGTGGGATATAGTAGACTTCCACAAGGACTCTCTATTTATGGCTCCCGACGGAACATATCCCGAAGCCAACAACTCAATAACAGATACAGCATCACTCTGGGGCGTTGCTATGGCGGACCACGACACGGAAACGCTTATACTTACAAATAAGTATTACGCATTCGGTCAGTTTTCAAAGTACATTAACCCGGGTGATACAATCATAGCATCATCAAACGACACACTTGCGGCATATAACAAAAAAAACGGGGATATAAAGATTGTTGCAATGAACGCATCAACAGGAAACAAAGAATATATCTTTGATATTTCCGCATTCTTAAATCCCGGCTCAACCGTGAAAGAAATACGCACAAGTGATTCGGGCGAAAAATGGGCAGAAATAACAGAGGGCACTACCCTTTCAGATAAGAAAATAACAACTACTCTTAAAGCGAGATCTGTTACCACATACATAATTGAAGGAAATGATTCATCAGACTATGCTCTTATCACAGGCGGCAAAGACAAAATCGAGCTTGGAAACAGCGAAAAGCTTAAATTTTTGACGAGTGTTACGCTTGTAGATGATGTTGTATGGAGTGTTTCGGACAACTCAAAGGCATCTGTAACTCAGGATGGAATTATTACGGCACTTGCAAGCGGAGAAGTTACCGTATATGCCAAATCCGGCGATATAGAAGTATCAAAAACGTTTGAAATCCCCAAGTACAAAATGTGGGGTACTCCGTCGTGGTGCAGCGAAGGCACTCCTCCGTCTGATTCCACTGACTACACAATGGCGGCAGACGGCGATCTCTCAACCTACTTCGACGGAAATCAGAACGGTTTTGTTATGTACGATTACGGTGCACCGCTCAAGGTTTCGCAAATAAAGCTTGCCGCAAGAAGCGGCAACAGTATGCCGGAACGGACTACGGGCGGAATTGTACAGGGCTCAAACGACGGCATCAACTGGACGGATATATATACATTAACGACACATATACCGTCAGATGAGTATACAGTAATTACGCCTGATATGCTCGCCACCACAACAGCATATCGTTATTTCAGATACACCAACCCTGCAAATATGACAAACATTGCAGAGTTCGTTGTTGACGGTGAAATATATACGGATACACAGACAGGTGAACCTGTAATAACTAATCTTGACGAGTTTACAGACAACTTTGAAAACACCTCAAACATATTCGGTGCAGAAGCCGGAACGCTTTCTGCTGACGGAACACAGGTTTATGCGTCGGGACTTGCAAGATTTGAGAATGTAATAGTACCGGTAAAAACAACTGCCGTATCAAAGCTCAGTGATACTGTTACGCTTACAGAGAATGATATGTTCAGACTCAAGTTTAATATGTTTGCAGGCTGGGAAAGCAACGGTAAGGATAACACGTTCACACTAAAAGATGCAGACGGCAATGAACTTGTCGCTATTTATATCACAGGCGGCGGTTACACTCTTAATCAGATTCGTGTGGGCGGCGAGAATATTCTTTCAGAAACAAAAGTCGCACAGTGCCGTTCGAATGCGAGCGGCAACAAGACAGGTGCAAACGGCTGGAGTAACGCAGACCAGCCATACAGAAACTATGTTGACTATAACAAGAATGTTGAACTCCAGATCACAGGCACAGGCGGTGTTACAGTATCGGTAACAGGCGGTATGGAGGACGCTGTTGTTACCGGCATCTTAGATGGTACAATAACAGTTGGGTCAATGGAATTATCCGGCAGTTACAATTCTGCACGTGACAGAGTTGTTGCATATGACAACTTTGACGGTGATATAATCACATACACCGAGGCTTTGTCAACCCCTGAACCGACATCCGAACCGACAGATGCGCCGGTTATTCCTGAAAACGGCGAGCTTATTAATCTCAGCTTCGATAACGGCGACCTCTCAAGCACATCTTCATACGGCAAGGCAGAGGGTTCACCGATTTTCACCACAGCTGACGGCAAGACCTGCATACAGCTTAACGGTGCCTCGAATGTTATTAAGCTAACTGACGCAAACGGAAACAGCCTGCTTACCGGAATGGATGAAATAACAATCTCGTTCAAAGCGAAGCCGACATCAACAAGCACATCATGGCTGTTCTATGCCTCGCCCGATAACAATACGCAAACCTATCAGAAAGAAAAATATTTAGGTGTATTATATACCGGAAATCTTACTGTGGAACGCTATAACAACAACGGCTCACGACCTGCATCGGCATACGGTGCAATGCCTGTAAATGAGTGGAGTGATGTGCTTATAGTAATAAAGAACGGCACAACTGAGCTATATATAAACGGAGTCAAGTACAGTCAGGCATCAGACTACGGTTTGTCTGACTTACTCGGCAAATCATCAATAGCATATATCGGTCAGGCTAACTGGGGCAGCGGCGAATACGCCACTGCATATATAGATGATTTTGTAATTTATAATTATGCAATGGAGATCACCGACATAGAATTAGGCGATTTATCAGAAGTAATATCCGACATTGCCTTACCCGCCTCACTTGATGACGGAAGCAAGGTTACCTGGGAATCATCAAATCAGTTAATAATATCAAATGACGGAAAGGTTACACGCCCTGAAGGTAACTCAGAAACAGTGATATTAACCGCAACAATCACAAACGATACAATGACCATATCAAAGGAATTTGCAGCCACTGTAATCGGCAAAGCGGCAATTGCCGATACGTTTACAGCGTACGCAGAGAATGGTACAATCAGGTTCACAAGCTCATACGGCGATATTACACCATACGATTTCTATGTTGCGCTGCATAATGCTGACGGAACGCTTCTCAAATTGAACAAAAATATATATAACGGTAGTTTCACTGTCACTGACGGTACATACAAAGTTTCGTGCTATATCTGGGACGGTGCAACACCAAAACACGAGCTTGTTAAAAAGACAGTAAAGGTTGCACCTGAACTCGAAATGGGAGCTTATCTTTTCACCCACTTTGTAGGAACAGAAAGTGATGCAACACAGGAGCAAGTTTACTTCTCGGTATCGCAGAACGGTACAGACTGGACTACGCTCAATAACAATGCACCCGTTCTTACAAGTACTGTGGGCGAGCTTGGTGTTCGTGATCCGCACATCATACGCGGCGTTGACGGTAAATTCTTTATTATCGCAACCGATCTCAGCATCTATAACAGACGAGATGATTCCAACCGTTGGGGTACCTGCCAGACCTCGGGTTCAAAAAATATTATAATCTGGGAATCAGATGATCTTGTAAACTGGAGTGAGGCAAGAGCCGTTAAGGTTGCAAAAGATAATGCAGGATGTGCCTGGGCACCGGAGGCAGTATATGATGCAGAACGGGATATGTATATGGTATTCTGGGCATCAAAGACCTCTGATGACGGCTACGCAACACAGCGTATGTACAAAAGCTATACCAAGGATTTTGTGACATTCACAGATGCTGAAGTATATATCGACGGTGGTACAATCAGCAATATCGACACAACGATAACATTCGACAAAGGTATATATTACAGATTTACAAAGAACGAAAGCAAGTCAACCGTCACAATGATGAAATCCACATCGCTTGATGACGGCTGGACAACGGTAGATACATATACATTAGGCGATATGACAGGCTACGAAGGTCCTACAATATACAAAACAAACGGCGAAGAAAAATGGTGCTTACTTCTTGATAACTACGCAGCAAGCGCCGGCTATAAGCCGTTCGTGACAGATGACCTTGAAAAGGGCAATTTTACTGCCGCAAGCGACTTTAAATTCAGTTCAAAATACCGACATGGAACAGTGATTCCGATAACTACAGCGGAATACGAAAGGCTTGTCGAAACATATTAAAATAAAAGGATGGTAAAAAATAATGAATAATCAGAAAATGGGAGCATATCTTTTTACTCACTTTCTGGGAGACGAATGTGACCCTGACCACGAGCAGATTTACTTTTCAGTATCACAGAACGGCACTGACTGGGTAACTCTCAACAACAAAAAACCGATACTAAAAAGCGAATTGGGCGAAAAGGGTGTGCGTGACCCGCACATTATCCGTGGTGTTGACGGTAGATTCTTTATCATTGCAACTGACCTCAGCATCTACAACAGACGCAATGATCCTGATTGCTGGATTAGTTGTACAACCGCAGGCTCAAAGGATATTCTTATCTGGGAATCAAACGACCTTGTGAATTGGAGCGAAGCGAGAGCTGTTAGGGTTGCAAAGGACAACGCCGGATGCACCTGGGCACCTGAAGCAATATACGACACAGAAAAAGAAATGTATATGGTATTCTGGGCATCAAAAACTGCTGATGATAATTATACAACACAGCGTATGTTCAGAAGCTATACAAAGGATTTTGTGACATTTACAGAGGCTGAAGTGTATATTGACGGCGGTACTATAGCAAACATAGACACCACAATGATAAGCCACAATGGCGTATATTACAGATTTACAAAAAATGAAACACACAAAGCTGTCGATATGATGAAGTCAACATCACTTGACGGAGAATGGACAGACGTAGCAACTTATACGTTAGGTGAAATGGTCGGTTATGAAGGACCTACCATCTATAAGCTGAACGGTGAAAACAAATGGTGTCTGCTGCTTGACAACTACGCAGCCAGAGCAGGCTACAAGCCGTTTGTTACAGATGATATTACAAAGGGTGATTTCAAGCCTGCAGATGACTTCAACTTCAGTGCAAAGTATCGACATGGAACAGTTATGCCGATAACTACCGAAGAATATAATGCTCTTGTAGAAAAATACGGTATTTAACACAAAACGCATAGAAGACGAATCTTCTATGCGTTTTTATTATTTACGTTTCTTTCTTATCATAGCACCTTCACACACCGATTCAGATACGTCCATTACTACTATCTGCTCTGCGTGCGGTGCAACGGTTATTTTCTCTCCGTTTTCATCACACATATTTTCTGCCTTCATTGTGATATACGGTTTCATCGGCTGCATTATTTCTATCTCGTCCCCCTCAAAAAACCTGTTTCGCTGCGTGACTGTCATTCTGCCCGTTTTTTCGTCATATGACTTCACTATTCCGATAAGCTCGTAATCACGTATATACGAGCTTGTTTCATATACCTGC
>CAYMCT010000048.1:0-8022 GCA_964389075.1 uncultured Lachnospiraceae bacterium | reverse complement strand
ACACTTCACAATCCAAAGCAAAACACAGCGCATCAAGCGTTTTTGTGCTTATAGCTTCACCGTGTTTGATTCTATGCATAGTATTTGCCGAAAATCCTTCTTTGAAAATCATATGGTACTCTGTAATTCCTTTTTTAAATAAAGTATCATAAAACGGCTTATAACTAATCATTTTCATCACCAATCACACAAAAATTATTTTTTAATACTATCTGTATCTATATTTTGTAGTGCAAATTCGATGCATTGATTAATCAGTTCATTTCTGCTCATATCTGCATTTGAGGCTATGCGGTCAACCTCCGATAGCATAACACTGCTGATTCTGATAGATATAACTTCTTTTTCTGGTTTTTGGGGTGTAAATTTTTCCATTTTTTAACCTTCCTCTTGACATTACTCCATCTTCAATATGATTTATGTAACAAAGCCGCACCAATAATATCTTTTAAATATATAACTATCGCAAGTACCTTTTACAAAATTATTTGTTCATTGTTTTCACAATAGAAAGTAAGTCTTTTAAAGAATTTTCATCTAACTTATTACATTCATTAATAAGTTCATTCATTATCTTAGGATTTTCAATGCTTTCATCAAAAAAATCTTTAGGTGTTATATGGAAATAATCACAAATATAAAGAAACATATTCATTGACGGTAGCGATTTACCGTTTTCAATGGTATTTATATAACCGGCAGATTGTCCCAACGACAGACTTAACTCTCTTGCTGAAATATTTGCCTGCGTTCTTAAGCGAGCTATTCTTTCCTTAATATATTTGTTATCCAATTTAATCACCTACTTTCATATATATTATACAATATAAATTTGCACAAATATCCTATTATAATATTTATTTCTATTGAAATATCCTATTTAATAGTGTATAATATAAATATAATTTTTAAACATCCATTGAAAGAGGGAATTATTATGAAATTATTAATTGCAGGTTCACGAAGTATAAAAGATTTTGACCTGTCACCGTACATTCCAAAGGAAACTGATTTTCTTATCTCAGGCGGTGCTGACGGTATTGATACTATTGCGGAGAGATACTCAGAAAAGCACAGAATTGATATGTTTATATTACGCCCGCAATACGATTTATACGGTAAAGCCGCACCGCTTAAACGTAATGAAGAAATGGTCAAAATGGCAGACAGCGTTCTTGTTATTTGGGACGGTGTATCAAAAGGTACAAAATATACTATAGACTATGCAAAAAAGCTTAATAAAGATATAAATGTGATTATTGTGAATCAGACACCTAAAAATACAATAAACTCTGATGATTAATCAAAAAAAGGCAAAACACTATAATGAGTGCTTTGCCTTTTTATATAATTTTCTTCAAGTATTCTCATTCTGTTTTCGTGTAACAGCTGATATAAATATATTAAGCAACTCCTCTGCATCTTTTTTCTGCTCGTCCGATAATATTTTTATCATTTCTGAAATATGAGAGCTATTATCACAAACACCAAACAACAGAAAATCACTTGATATGCACAAAGCTTTGCATAGCTTATAAAGGGTATTTGCAGTCATTCCCTTTTTACCGCTCTCAATATCAGAAAGAAACTGAGTAGATATTTCAGCTTTCTCAGCCAAGCGTTCTCTTGTTAATTTTCTTTCAAACCGCAAACTGCTTATCCTTAAACCTATTTCTGTTTTTAGTTGCTCGTTCATATAATCACCTCTATAATTATATTATAACCACATCTATAGATTAACTAAACCATCTATTGTTGTTGACATTTATCATCTATTGATGTATAATTAATGTAATCATCCATTGAAAGAGGGAATTATTATGAAATTATTAATTGCAGGTTCACGAAGTATAAAAGATTTTGACCTGTCACCGTACATTCCAAAGGAAACTGATTTTCTTATCTCAGGCGGTGCTGACGGTATTGATACTATTGCGGAGAGATACTCAGAAAAGCACAGAATTGATATGTTTATATTACGCCCGCAATACGATTTATACGGTAAAGCCGCACCGCTTAAACGTAATGAAGAAATGGTCAAAATGGCAGACAGCGTTCTTGTTATTTGGGACGGTGTATCAAAAGGTACAAAATATACTATTGACTACGCAAAAAAGCTTAATAAAGATATAAATGTTGTTATTGTAAAATAAAAGGCACTGTTGCAATAATTTCTCAAAAGCAACAATGCCTATCTAATACAAGGCTGAAAGTTTTTTTGCAGATGCTGTTTATTAGCGGGCGAGCTAATGTATAGCAGATGCGGAAAAACTTTCATCCGTATTGGTCAAACAAATCTTACATCATATTTATCAAATAATGTGTTCACCTGAACGAGGAAGCCTATAAACTGCGGTCCTGCCATTAGCTGACCGAAGAACGGCTTGCCATAGTCAAAATCACCGTTTAAAATGTCATATAACTTTTTTCTTTCACAGACTGCCAATAACGGTGAATCAGGATTCTCTATAATCTCACGCAAACGCATTTTAACTGCCGCTTCGTAAAAGGGGTTATGTGTTTTCGGGTACGGACTCTTTTTGCGTAAACGTATGTCTTCCGGCAATATTCCCTTTGCCGCCTCACGCAGAATATTTTTCGATACGTTGTTTTTATTCTTCATCTCCCACGGTATGTTCCAAACATACTCAACAAGGCGATGATCGCAGAACGGTACTCTCACCTCAAGACCTGACGCCATACTCATACGATCTTTTCTGTCGAGAAGATTAGTCATAAACCAATTAATATTAAGCCACGAAATTTCTCTGCGTCTTGCTTCTTCTTTTGTGTCCCCTATGTATTGAGGGGTACACTTAACAGACTCATCATATCTCATTCTTGAATATTCATCAAGCTTTAATGTATTCTTCACACTTTCCTTTAAAACATCGTTACGCATTGACAAGTCATAGCACCACGGAAACGCAGGAGTTTCAAACGCCTTAGGATCACGAAACCACGGATATCCTCCGAATATTTCATCAGAACACTCACCTGATACCGCAACCGTATGCTTCTTTTTCACCTCGCGGCAGAAATACAGAAGCGAAGAATCGCAGTCTGCCATACCCGGCAAATCCTTTGCCATAACCGCATCATCAAGCAAGTCAGTAAGTGCATCATTAGGGCATACAAGATATGTATGCTCTGTATTAAATGCCTTTGACATTTTAGGCACCCACTCACTGTCACTGTCCGGCTGAAAGCTACTGCTCTTAAAATACTTATCATTGCCCTCATAATCAAACGAATATGTCGACAGAGTTTTACCGTCCCTCGCAAATTCATTTGCCGCAACCGCACTGATAAAGCTTGAATCCAGACCACCCGAAAGAAATGTTGCAATCGGTACATCTGATATAAGCTGACGCTTAATTGCATCGGTTGCCAAAAATCTTACTTTTTCAATAGTATCCTCATATGAATCCGTATGCTCGCCGCTCTGCAGCTGCCAGTACGGAACGCTGTATATCCCCCGTCGGCTGATATACATACAATGCCCCGCCTTAAGCTCCTTTACACCCTTAAAAACGCCGTTACCTGCGGTACGTGCAGGGCTTATAGCAAACAGCTCACAAAGCCCGTCACGATCAAGCTCCGCACGTATACCCGGATATTTAAACAGAGCCTTAATCTCGGATGCAAAAACAAACGTATCGCCCATTTCATAATAGAACAGCGGCTTAACGCCGAACCTGTCACGGCATATAAACACACACTGCCGCATCGTATCATAAACAGCAAAGGCATATATTCCGTTCAACTTCTGAGCACACAGTGCACCATAGTGGATATATGCATATAACAGCACCTCTGTATCAGACTGCGTTGTAAATTCATATCCGAATCTTTCAAGCTCACTCCTTAACTCAGACGTATTGTAAAGCTCACCGTTATAGGTTATTATAAACTCATACCCCTGCGATGTTCTTTTCATAGGCTGCAGACCACGTTCGACATCAATTACCGCCAGTCTTCTGTGGGCAAAAACAGCGTGCTCGCCAACCCAGTTGCCGCCGGCATCGGGACCACGGCTGTACATAGTTTCAGCCATCGCCTGAGCAACAGATTTCTCATTACGGTTGCTTTTTATATAATTTTCTTTATAGCTCACATATCCGCATATGCCACACATAATATCACTCCCTTTTAAATGAGTAAATTTCAATTTGCCGATAACGATATTACCCACAAACCGAAACCTGTTCTTAAACATATTATATGCCGATACATACGTTTTTGTTACTATACATACTTTCTCATCTGCTTTAGCGCCGACTTTTCAAGTCGTGACACCTGCGCCTGGGATATGCCGACCTCATCAGCCACCTCCATCTGCGTTTTGCCTCTGAAAAATCTCAAATCAAGTATATGCTTTTCACGTTCCGACAGATGCTTCATTGCTTCATTAATCGCTATTGTTTCAAGCCAGTTAGTATCTGTATTTTTAGTGTCCCTGACTTGATCCATTACATATATTGCCTCACCGCCGTCGTGGTATACAGGCTCAAAAAGCGAGATAGGGTCTGCAATAGCTTCAAGTGCGAAAACTATTTCCTCCCGTGGTACATCAAGCTCCTTTGCAAGCTCTGATATGGTCGGCTCCTTCGAGTGTTCGTTTATATATTTTTCTTTTGCCCTCAATGCCTTGTATGCCGTATCCTTTAACGAACGGCTGACACGTATAGGTCCCTCATCACGCAGAAATCTGCGCACCTCACCTATTATCATCGGTACGGCATAGGTAGAAAACTGAACACCTACCGAGGTATCAAAATTATCAATAGCTTTTATAAGCCCGATACACCCCACCTGAAACAAATCATCAGGATGCTCGCCCCGGTTTGAAAATCTCTGTATAACACTAAGCACAAGACGAAGATTACCACGTATAAATTTGTCACGTGCATCATTATCGCCCTGTTTGATTTTTACAAATAATTCTTCCTTTTCTTTTTTTGATAAGACAGGTAAAGTAGATGTGTTAACACCACATATTTCAACTTTATTAATCATAGCTCTTCCTCCTTTAGTATATGAGCCGGACATAAGCACGACTCTATGTAAATTTACCAAAACGAAAAGCTACCTTCTCTGTCATTTCAAATTCAGCACTGTCTTATTATTTCTTTTTTCAGTCTTTTGATAATCCGCTTTTCCAGCCTTGAAATATACGACTGCGAAATTCCCATCATATCAGCAACCTCTTTCTGGGTTTTTGCCTTTCTTCTTTCCAGCCCGAACCGCCACAGCATAATTTCACGTTCCCGGCTCGAGAGAGTTGCCAATGCATTCTGCAAAAGCTCACGGTCAACCTCATCCTCAATCCCCCGACATATTATATCGTTTTCTGTCCCCAACACATCGGACAGTAAAAGCTCGTTTCCGTCCCAATCCACATTTAACGGTTCGTCTATCGACACCTCCGTTCTTCGGTTTGAGTTCTTACGCAAATACATCAGTATTTCATTCTCTATACACCTTGATGCGTATGTTGCAAGCTTTATATTTTTATCAGGACGGAATGTATTAATGGATTTTATAAGACCTATTGTGCCGATAGAAATCAGGTCTTCTACGTTTATTCCCGTGTTTTCAAATTTTCTTGCTATATACACAACAAGCCTGAGATTGCGTTCGGTAAGTTCGCTCTTAACCGAATTATCCCCATTTTCGAGTTTTTTTATCAATCCTGATTCCTCCTCTTTCGAAAGCGGCGGCGGAAGCACATCCGAACCGCAAATATAAAACACATCGGATGAATTCACCTCTCCTGCTATACAAATAAACCGTTTTGTAAACTCTTTAATAAATTTCATTCATCAAGCTCCTCTCTACGCTATTATTCCACTATATTTTCCGGCAAATTTCCGCCTTGTAACTGCCATAACATAATTCACAGAAATTCCGTTTATGTAACATCTGACTTCCTCAAACACCGGCACCATACCGCCGCCGTTTAATGTGTTATACATAATAAAAGCCGTGCTGTTAAGCTCAAGCTCAGCATATTCTGTATACTGAAACAATTCCTTTGCCGTTTCCCATTCAACCATAATCACAGACCGACCCTTGTATTTCAACAGATTTCCGCTGTCGTATAACGCAATAAATTCTATTTCTTTGCCGGAGTATGCAATATTTACCCGTCTGTATTTCTGTCCGGCTCGCATTATATATTTGATTATCACAACTGTCGGATATGCCAGAACATATATCCCTGCCGCAACCGTGTCCTGTGCAAATATTGTTACCACACCACGCACAACCGCACTGCCGCCGGCAATCACCACTCCCATTAATGTTATCGCCTCTACGCATATGGCAATAAACATTAACCGAAGTGTATGTAAAACTGCCCCTCTTATCCCGAACGCAATAGCGGACATAATATATAACACAACCGCCCTCGCAATCCACGGCAACGAAAGCACCACATCAAACACCGCATACACTCCGCCAAACACCGCCGCTATAATCAGACACAGCTTTTTCAAAGGCATCCGGTAAAGCACACAGTAAGCATACAGTAATAATATATTTGAAACGGTATTTATCGCAAACACCTCGTCAGCATATATCGTCATATCAAGCTCCAATCCCCGCCTTACGGCGGTACCAATCTAACACAGAAAATACAATGCTTGTTCTTTCACGTTAACATCTTTTTCACAGGAGTTATTATACTACGTGGCGCTGTTACAATTTGTAGAATTACGATGTCGAATACTTTAAACAACTCGACAAATTCAGCAACTGTTCAGTTTTGATGGTTTCTGTAAAAAACTCCCGAATATTGTTGACAATTATGGATTATGAATATATAATATAATAAAAGAGGAGGGATTCATTATGAAAAAACTTTACAAATCACAAACAGACAAAAAATTGTGCGGAGTATGCGGCGGTCTTGCACAGTATTTTAATATAGACTCCACAATAGTACGACTCATATGGCTGCTGTTAATAATATTTGCCGGAACCGGTATTCTTGCATATATTATAGCTGCATTGGTTATTCCTGAAGAAGTATGAAAAAGGTATATCTCGCAGGCTGGGACGTGTTCAGACCTAATGCAAAAGCTGTTGGAAAAAAATTAAAAGAGCTGTGCGAAAAACACGGTTTTATCGGATTATATCCGCTTGATAATGAATGTGAAAGTCCCGATAAAATATATAACGGAAACATTGCCCTTATAAACAAAGCGGATTATGTAATTGCTAACATAAATACATTTCGTGGGTTTGAGCCTGACTCTGGAACTGCCTTTGAAATAGGCTACGCAACGGCAAAAGGGAAAACAATTATTGCGTATACTGATGAATCAAGACCTATGAAAGAATGGGTAATTGATAATGACGGATATACCGTTGAGGATTTCGGATACCCCGTAAATTTAATGATTGCATCTGCTGCAATTTTGGTAAACGGAGATGCAGAAGATGCCCTCAAAGCTTTAAAAAACTCAAAGTAAAAAAATATCGCCCGGACACTATTTTTCCGAGCGATATTTTTGTTGTTTTCTCTTTAATTATTTTACAATAAATGAATCAATTGCCGATATAAATTCTGCCGCATCATCACTATGAACTTCAACCTTAATTGGCTTTGATAAATCGAGGCTGAATATACCCATAATTGACTTTGCATCTACAACGTATCTACCAGATGTGAGATCTACATCAAATTCGAACTTACTAACTGTGTTAACGAAATCCTTAACATCATTAATTGATCCCAAGAGCATATTGAATGTTGTCATAAATTTATCCTCCTCTATTCTATGATCTTTTAAGACCTTCTTTTTTTGTAGCTGTTTCCCAACTACACCTATATAATACAATATTTTTAAAATTTAGTCAACAACTATTGAAATTTTGATGAAAGTTTAATATAATAATAGTGTTATTTTCTTATTTTTTTGGAGGAACCTTATGAAAAAAGCGGCATTTTATACCCTCGGATGTAAAGTCAATCAGTACGAAACGGAAATCATGCAGCGGCAGTTTGAGGACGCT
>CAYMCT010000047.1:0-8159 GCA_964389075.1 uncultured Lachnospiraceae bacterium | reverse complement strand
CGAAGAGTACTGCATTTTTTGTGCATGGGTGCAAAGCTCTCAGTTGCTACCACACAAAACTTTTTTACTAAAAAGGGGGCATCTCTGCCCCCGACATCCATTTTATTACTTCACTTCAACTATTCTTATCCTATCTGCCGAAATATCCGATGAGCCGGTTACAACGTCCTTTAGCTTCGCAATATCGTCCTGACTCATACCACTGCTGCGTACAGTTATTGTTGCCATTCCCTCGTTCACGTATGCACATACGTCCGCAAAGCCTTTAGCTGCCGCAACACTTTCTATACAGCTCTCAACCTCAATATTCTCTGCACACGCAACAAGCTTTTCCCCTGCAAGAGTTCGTGTTGCCTCGTCAACCTCTTCATCTGATGAGGTTTCCTTTAAAAGCTCCATTGCCGCTGCACGTGCAGATTCCCTGTTCGTTTTTGCATCCTCAAAATATGCACTTTCTTCCATCTCGCCGACCTTTGAATCAACCTCCTTTGCTTCACCCTCAGCAGCCTGTTCAGCCGCTTCATCCTCCGTTATCTCATTATTTGCCGAAACCGGCTCCGCCTCGCCAAGCATCTTGCCTGTTTGTACATAGCTTTCGTTATCGCTCACCTTGATTGTATCCTGATACGACCAGTTAAGATACCCTGCCATTCCTATAAGCACCACAAGCGATGCCGCTATAAGCTCTTTCTTTTTAAATATCATCTTATCAACTCCTATTTTTCTTTTTGATAAACGCACACCCTGTTTGCGCCTGCACCTGTAACAGCAATGACTGCTTCTTTTATTGCCTGCCTTACTGCAGGACTTCCGGCACCGTCAGCAATCACTATTACACCCTTCACCTGGGGATATACCTCACGCTTCACAACCACATCACCGCCCGAGGTGACTGCTCTGCCGTTGTCGTTATCCCTTACTATGTCCTTTTCCGAAGTGGAAACATATGTAATCATCACAGATGTATTCCCTACACCTTCAATTTCTGACAATATTGCACCGAGCCTTTCCTCCTCTCCGTAAAATTGAGCAGCCGTCTGCGTTGTTTCAGTATCGGCATCGTTATCCGGAACAGCACATACTATAAACGCAATCCCAATTATTAATATTACAAGCATTATGCGATTATTCCGGTTTTTCAGTAATTTTTTTAACATAATTTGCTCCGTAAACCTCTCTCAGTCTGCCAATCGCAGCCGAATCTATATTCCCTCCGTATATGCTGATGCACTCAACGCCGGTTATTTCGCCCGAAGGGTTTACACCAAGAACTGTTTCAACCTCACAGTCCTGACCGAACTCTGAGTCAAGGCGTGCCTTTACATCGTCCGAAACCTGAGTCTCAATCTCCGAAATGACCTTTTTTCGGTATTCGCTGTCGGAGTATTCCACAGACGGTGTAAAGCTATAATCCAGTCCCTCAAACACATCAGTATGCATAAGCTCAAGCACAGGTCTGCCTATACACAAAGTTATTACAAGCCCCGTTACTATCCCCACATACTTAGACCACCTTTCAGGTGCTGTTACTGCAGTTACTGCTGATATTACGGCTGCTGCCGCAATCGAAATAATATAGCCTTTCATTACAGTTATCCTTTCTTTTTTCCCCCCTAATTTGTGACAGTAAGTATTATACATATATTAATCAGGAACAGCACCGCTGCAAGAATCACGGTTCCGAAAACAGATGTAATTGCTTCGCTTATATCCCATATCACCCCTGAAATACGCTTGTCGCATATAGGCTCACATATGGCAGCTGTGAGCTTTAAAAGCATCTGCATTATTGCGATTTTTATCACCGGTACTATGCAGATGCCGGCTATTATGACGATACCCGACACACCTGCGGCATTCTTTAAAAGCCTTGCAGAGCTTGCAACCGTATCGAGAGTATCGGCAAGGAATCCGCCCACCACCGGCACGAGCGAGCCGACCGCAAACTTGACCGTTCTTGCTCCAAGTGCGTCAAGCGATACAGCGGTGAATCCGTAAATTGCATTGATGCCCGTAAACAGTGTAATTACAAGTGCCATAATCCATTTTGTAACCGACTTCACTATCTTTACGAACCCCGAAATTCTCGGCTTGTCACCAATATTGCCCGCAACCGAAAGCACAGATGAAAACGTAACAAGCGGAACTATGCTTTTCTCTATAACCAAAGACACAACAAACACCGCCGCTGACAGTACCGGCTCAAACGCCGCCGCACTCACGCTTTTACAGCACGTAAAAAGCATAAGCATAAGCACCGGAGTAAGCTTGTTCATAAACGAGGTCATTTCCGTTATTACCTCGGTTCCGTATGTGAGTGCCGTGCGGAAGCACGTGAGCGCAAGTCCGCTTATAACTGTAAAAAAACAGAAGAATGCCGCCCTGCCGCCGGCATTTTCGCCGAGTGCGTTATCAAGATTACACACAGTTGATGAGAGCATCGCCATAACCAAAATCATTGCGGCGTTACCCGAAAATGCCTTCACTTCACTGAACATTAAGCTTATCAGATTATTAAATATATCCACCGCCGAAAGCGAAAATCCCCCTGATGTAATCTCCCCGACCGTTTCACTGAACATACCGTAGCCCTCAATTTCAGGGACGGTAAATGCCGCCGCCCTGAAACAGCACAAAGGAAGCAGCAGCGTACATAATATAAATATCTTATTTTTCATATCTCATTAACAAGCCGTATACACAAATCAAGAAACGACTGCATTACAGGCATAGTGATTACAAGTATACTGATTTTCCCTGCAGCCTCAACCTTTGATGCAATTGAACCCTCACCGCAGTCACGAAGGATTTCGGCGGCGAACTGCGACACATACGCAATGCCTATTGCTTTAATGCACACCCCGAAGTATTTTACATCCATTCCGTAGTCCTCAATCATCTGCTGCATATCTGAAACAAGCTCTCCGACAGACACTGTTACCTGTGCAAGAATTACTGCCGATGTTATAAGTACCGTTAAAAGTGCAAACTCCGGCTTATCCTTACGGACTGTTAGTGCAAGCATACCACCCAGAAAAGCAATACCTATAACCCTGACTAAGCTGTTCATAAATTAAATATCCTTTTCACGGATTCAAAAAGCTCCCCTATCCGCTCCGTTAAAATGAACAGTACCACAACCAACCCCGCTATAGTTATAAGCAAAGCCTGCTCGTCACGCCCTGCACGTGAGAGCAGCTGATTTATAACCGCAACCACAATTCCAACACCGGCAATCTGAAAAATCAAATCTACATCCATTTCCCTCTCCTATATGAACATAAGCAGCACAAACGCACCAAGCAGTAAGCCACACGACCTGTAAACACGTCCCAGCCTTGAATATTCATCACGTGCCGATTCTTCACAAAGCGTGGCAAGCCCTGCCGCTCTTGCAATCGCTTTTTTCTGTCCCTCAACATCACTCATTCCAAGCTCGTTGCCGAGTGACAATACAGCATCCCTGTCACTTGCTTTGAGCGATGCCTGCTCTGCGGCTTGCTCTGTACTGTCATTCCACGATTTTCTTATTCCCGATTGCAGAATATTTTCACAACAGCTTGTATACAAGCCGAAAAGCCGTTTATCGTCAAGTCGCTTAAACACCGATTCAAGGCTGTATCTGCCAAAGCATATTTCAGTTTCAAGCACCGACAGCGAGGTTATGAAAGCCGTAAGAAACTCACAGCGGCGCTTGAGCCTCTCTGCCGAAGCGAAGCCGTAGTATGCACATACCGTGGCTATAAGAAATGAGCCGACTGTTCTAAGCATTGCTTTCTATCCCCTCGACCGTACCCACACCGTTTCGCTTTGACAGAGTGATTATCAGGTCAAACAAGCGTGTATCCATATGCCTTTGCTTTCTTGCTTGTTTTATGTTTCTTGCGTGTGCAGACGCAATCACACACACGCCGCTGTTTATCACATCGCCTATCACAGCAAAGTCCTGCTTTGAGCCGATTTCATCGGTTATAATAACATCAGGTGACATTGAACGCAGAAGCAGCTTCATTGAATCCGATTTTCTGCAATTGTCAAGCACTGACGTTCTTGCTCCCAGATCGAACGGAGATATTCCCCTGTGCATTGCGGCAAGCTCACATCGTTCATCTGCAACCGCCACATTATATCCGCTATACGAAAGCGAACGTGCAATATCACGAAGCAATGTTGTTTTCCCTGCCCCCGGCGGCGATATTATAAGTGTATTTTTCAGTCCACCGCTCCTGATATGCTCCATCACACTGTCCGCCGCACCGATAACCTCACCTGCAAGACGTATGTTCATTGCCGAAATATCTCTGATGAAGCTGACTTGTCCGCCGTCACAAACTGCAGTTCCCGTAATGCCTATACGGTGACCGCCGTCCACGGTTATATAGCCGTTCTTTATCTCCTCTCCCACCGAATACAGTGACGATTTTGAAGCACGCTCAAGCAGCTCGTCTATGCATTTGCCGTCAGCAATTACTGCATTTTGCGGCGATTGCGAAAGCACTGATTTTGCGGTTATGTAATAATCACCGTCGCAGTAATGAAGCATAACCGGCTTCCCCTTGATTATCCTGATTTCCTCCGCCTCATCAAGGCTGATGTTCATCATATGCCGCCTAAGCACCCCCGGCAAAATCTGAATTATACCGTGACAGGCGGCGGAATCGTTTGTAGCTATGTACATCTTTTTTCTCCTTTTTTATTATTTATGTTCTATTCTATTACGTCTTGTCCTGCATTAGAACAAAAAAGATAAAAAAAAGAGCCGCATCGGCATGAAAAATGCGGCCCTTAACTGCACCGGAGAATAAAGAGAGAGATTTAGATTTTATTTCTAATTTGTGATGTATATTCCCCGATAACGCAAATATGATACCACAAATTTTACCTGTTTTCTATAAATATATTGCTTTTTTCAAAAAAATATGGTATTATATTTATATATCTTACAAGGAGAATTGTTATGGCAAATAAATTCCGTCTGCACGCTGATTTTTTTGAGGCAACCCATGTGAAAAGGGATAAAACCTTTAAGATGCTCGCTTCACATTCGCACACCTCTCACGAGATAATAATTATAGAATCCGGTAAAGCCAATATGGTAATAAAGGACAGGCTGTTTTCCGTTACCAAAGGCGATGTGCTTTTAATCCCCAAAGAAACGCTGCACAAAAACAACGGCGGCTATGACCATACAAGATATGTGATTAACGTTTCTGACGACTATTTAAAAAAATATCTGACCGAAGATGCACACACTCAGCTCACTGACTGTTTCAAGAATAACAACATATCCCTCACCGACTCCGCATTCTACCGTGCCATTGACCTTGCAAGGCAGATAAACGGCGGCGATTATGATTACGTGTACCTTATAAATCTGCTTGCACTTCTTTGCAGCAAGGAAAGCCATAAGCGCAGTGAACAGTCGCACACAAACGAGCATATAAACAGCATACTTGAATACATAAACAACAATTACGCCAAAATAACCAGTCTTGATGACATAGCAGATGCGATGCATATTTCAAAATCGTATCTTTGTCAGCTTGTAAAGCGTACAACCGATATGACTGTATCGGAATACCTCAACGGCATACGTATAAACCATGCCTGCTCGTTACTTCAGCAGAAGGAGCTGAACATATCCGAAACAGCCTATGCCTGTGGCTTTGATTCTGTTTCATATTTCGGAAAGGTGTTCAGAAAATCGGTTAATATGTCACCTATGGAGTTTAAAAAAATAACACACACAAGTGAACCTGCCGAGATAAGTTTTGAGATTTGACAACATATGCTAATTATGATATAATTAGTTAATTAATTACAGAGAGGATTGAATTTTATGAAAATATACGAGCTTTTACTCATTGCAATCGGGCTTTCAATGGACGCTTTTGCTGTATCGGTCTGCAAAGGACTTGCAATGAAAAAGGTTACATTCAGGCATTTTCTTACCGTTGGCGTTTGGTTCGGAGGCTTTCAGGCACTCATGCCTACACTCGGCTATTTCCTCGGTTCGACCTTTGAGAAATATATAGTGTCAATAGACCACTGGGTTGCATTTATACTTCTTGTACTAATAGGCGGTAATATGGTTAAAGAAGCACTTTCAGAAGATGATGAATGCTGTGAATGTAAGGATGCATCGCTTGGTTTTAAAATAATGCTCGTTATGGCGGTTGCAACAAGTATAGATGCACTGGCTGTAGGAATAACCTTTGCATTCCTGCTTGAAAACATTGCAGAGCTGATATTTGCGGTACTGTCGATTGGTGTTACTACGTTCCTGCTATCGGCTATAGGCGTAAAGGTAGGAAGCGTGTTCGGAGTTAAGTACAAGTCAAAAGCAGAGCTTACAGGAGGTATTATACTTATACTTATCGGACTTAAAATTCTTTTGGAGCATTTAGGCGTTATTGCATTTTAAATAAATAAAAAAAGGGAGTGTTTGCTATGCCAATTAAAATTGCAGACAAATTACCGGCTACAAAACAACTTGAGAAGGAAAATATTTTCGTTATGACCGAAAAAAGAGCGGCACGTCAGGATATACGTCCGCTGAAGATTGCAATTATCAACATAATGCCGGAAAAAATAAAAACAGAAACACAGCTTTTAAGATTGCTTTCAAACTCACCGCTTCAGGTTGAGGTGGATTTAATACAGATGTCATCACACACATCGAAAAATACCTCGTCAGAGCATCTTGAAGCCTTCTATAAAACCTTCGACGAAATAAAGCATCAGAAATACGACGGTCTGATCATAACAGGAGCGCCGGTTGAAAACATCCCGTTTGAGGAGGTTGATTACTGGGCTGAAATGACCGATATAATGGAATGGACAAAAACACACGTTACGTCAACCTTCCACATCTGCTGGGCGGCACAGGCAGGGCTATATTACCATTACGGTATCCCGAAGTATCCGCTGCCTGAAAAATGTTCGGGGGTGTTCCGCCACAAGGTACGCAGACGAACTGCAAAACTCGTAAGAGGATTTGACAGTATGTTCTATGCACCACACTCACGACATACAGAGGTTCGTGCCGAGGATATAAAAAAAGTACCCGAGCTTGAAATCCTATGTGATTCGGACGAGGCAGGAGTCTATATTGTTACAACAAAAAAAGGCAGACAGATTTTTGTTATGGGACACAGTGAATATGATGCCGACACGCTCAGCAACGAATATTTCCGTGACCTTGAAAAGGGCATGAATCCGAGAATCCCTGCAAACTATTTTACAGACGATGACCCCAAGAAAAAGCCTGTTGTAAGATGGCGTTCTCACGCACATCTGCTGTTTTCAAACTGGCTTAACTATTTCGTATATCAGATTACACCGTATAATATTGATGATATTAAATAAAGAAAAATCAAGCCCTGCATTTGCAGGACTTGATTTTTTATTGCTTTTATTTAACTTCTGCCAAAGGTGCCTGTGTTGCTACATTCCAGAGGAATGCTTTAACTGTACCCTCTGCTGTGTTTTCAGCCGAAAGCGCTTCTATTGCTTCCGATGCAATTGTCTTTGTATCCATCTTTACAGATACGAGACTACCGTTGCTGTTATATACAGCAACCATAACGCCTACTGTAATTTCCTCATCTGTATTGTTTGCAACAGTTGCGTCTGACTTACCGTTTTCAACCTTGAACGACTCAACCTTTATCAATTCAGCCGGCGGAATCTCAAGAACTGACACACTAACCTTAGTATCTGATGTAACTGTCATTGTATAGATTCCGTGTTCATCAGCTGCAAGCAGTTCATTACCAATGCTAACAAATATTTCCCCCGTCAGTATAGATGAAACTGAGAAGCTTAAAGTTTTTCCTTCTTCTATTTCAACTGATGCAACTTCATTGCCCTCAACTATTACTGTCGAATAATCATCAGTTTCAAATGTTACTGTGTATGTTGTCAGTGCCGGCGGCTCTATCGGCTCGTCTTCGCCAACATATGCTGATAAGATATCAAGATAACCGTCTGCTGCACCCTCTACTTCACCGTAGCCTGCAACCATAAGTTCTGCAGCTATACCGCTATAATGGTTGTGGTCTGTGTATTTTGATATGATAGCCTGTGCCGCTGCATCACGTGACTCGTAGCCGTTTGCCTCATAATCGTCAACATACGCATTATATGCTGCATCTGCT
>CAYMCT010000046.1:0-8226 GCA_964389075.1 uncultured Lachnospiraceae bacterium | reverse complement strand
AAAAATACCCAACGTGCAGCTTTTATGTGCGGGAGAGAGAATGTTTTTCGGAAAATAAAAATAAATTATTAATGTTTTGTTAAATATTCAGTGTTTCTCTTGAAATGTTTGACTAAATAGTTTATAATTAACGGTATGTGAATTGATTTGAAACCGGAGGTAAGTGTATGTTAAAGAAGAAACTGACAGTTTTGTTTATAGCTGCGGCAATGTGTTTGTCAGCAGTACCGGTATGTGCGGCAGATGCAGGCATTACAGCGGCAAATAATACTGTTCAAGCTGTGACAAAATCACAGACTTTTACGATTGATGAGGCGATTGAGTACGCCAAGCAGAACAGCCGTACAATAGCGGCATGTAAGGCTTCGGAATCGTTGGCTAAGGCGCAGAAGGAAGAAGCAAAGAAAGCGTCCAGGGACGTTAGAGAACAGATATTCGGAAGTGAATACGGAGCGTCGTCTGACAGTACATATCTTATTCTTACAGGATATACATACCGTGCGGCTGTATTCGGCTATGCAGTGGCACAGCGTTCGAGTATACAACAGGAATATATACTTGAGGCTGATGTTAAAAGTACATTCTATGCTTATCTCAACAGTGTAGAGCTTGCAGATATAGCTAAAAGCTCGCTTGATTCAGCAAATGAGCGTGTTACTTATGCAGAGGTGAAATATAAGAACGGAACAATCTCAGCACTTGAGCTTGAAGAATTTAAGCTTGCGGCACTTGAAGCTGAGAAAACATATAATACAGCTGTGCGTACAAAAGACCTTAATATGATGAAGCTTAAATCAGTGCTTAACTATCCGCAGGAGGATGAGTTGATTGTAACAGGCAGCTTTGAAAGACAGGAAATGGATACCACAACTCCCGAAGAAGCATTTGCTAAATCAGCAAATTCGATTTCAATGGTAAACCTGAATGAAACTCTTGAGCTTGCAAAGCTTAAGCTTGATAAGAGCATTGCGCACTACACCTCAAACTCAGTGGGTGCAAGAACCGCAAAGGCTGAATATGCACAGGCAGAGCTTGATTATTATAACTCTGTTGAAACGCTTCGTATAAATTTGTACAGTGCATATAACTCTATGGCAGATGCGTATGAAGAACTGAAATATGCAGACCAAAGTCTTGCATCAATTGAAAAGAGTGTTGATGTTGTAAAACGTCAATATGAGCTTGGACTCGTAACATCAGAGGATTATCTTGAGTGCGTACAGCTTTACGACAGAACTAAGAATCTGATGGTTTCCGCAGAGCTTGGCGCATATCTTACAACAGTTCAGTATAAGCTTTGCTATGATATTCAGAATACAATTTCACAGGAGGATGCTTCACTATGACAAAAAATAAATTTATTTCAGCGGTTGCCGCTGTTTGTATGCTCGTTTCAGTCTCAGGCTGCGGAAAGCCAAAAGAGGTTTCGGAAACGGCAGAAATAACAGGTACTAATGTAACTGTATATGAGGTTGGAGCGGAATATATAGAAAAATCGGTTTCATACACCGGTGAGCTTAAAACCTCTGAAAGCACAAGTGCAGTTCCGAAGGTGGGCGCACGTATACTGAAGATAAATGTTGATGAGGGTGATTATGTCAAGGCAGGTGATGTTCTTGCAGAGCTTGACAGCACTGATCTGGAAAGTGCTTATAAAACAGCACAGGCAGGCTATAACAGTGCGCTGGCAAACTATAATTCTATAGTAAATTCGGCGACAAAGCAGTCTACTACTGCAGCAAATAATGCATTAACCTCGGCACAGCTTGCGTACGACCAGGCTCAGGCAAACTTTAACCGTCAAAAAGACCTTTACGATAACGACACGGCTCTTGTTGCGGCAAGAAATGCTCTTTCAACAGCGGAAACAGGTCTTGCAAATACAAAGGAGCTTTATGAATTAGGTGCAGTTTCAAAGCTTGATTATGATAACGCTGTTACAAATGTAGAAAATCTACGTGCGAGCCTTGACTCGATTGAATCACAGAATCAGGCGGCATATGATGCAGCGAAAACTGCACTTGACAATGCAACAAATGCATTGGCTCAGGCAAAGGAAAACATAACACTTACAAAGGTGTCAAATGAAAGCAATGTAACAACTGCAGGGGCATCTCTTGCAAGTGCACAGACTGCGCTTTCAGCAGCAAAGGAAAATCTTGATAATACAAAAATCCGTGCATTGTCATCGGGATACATAGCTTCAAAAAATGCTGAAATCGGTCAGATGGCATCACCGGGTGTTGCAATGTTTACAATAAAGAACACAAACGCATTGATAGCTGAAATTGAAGTAACAGAATCGGTTATTTCATACGTGCATCAGGGTACAAAGGCTGTTGTTGATGTGGAATCGGCAGGTCTTGAGGGAATAGACGGAGCAGTAACTCTTGTAAACCCGACAAAGAACGAACAGACCGGAATGTATACTGTTCAGGTTGCGGTTAATAACGACGACGGAAAGCTTAATATAGGTATGTTTGCAGAGGTTTCGCTTGTAACGGAAGCGTCAGCGGCGGCAATCACAATTCCGACCGAGGCGGTTATGATAGAGGGCGAGGAATACTATGTATACGTTGCATCAGCAGACGGTAAGACTGCTGAAAAGCGTGTTGTTATAACCGGTATAGAGGCAGACAATATTACCGAGATAGTTACCGGCATCGGAATCGGTGACCGTGTAATTATATCAGGTCAGGATTATATATCGGAAGATAATAACGAAATAAATATTGTAGAAGAATAAAGGAAAGGACAGTATATATTAATGAAGCTTAGTGAATTATCTGTCAAGCGCCCAGTAGCGGTGTCGATGATTGTGCTTATATTCGTGGTTATCGGTATTTATTCGCTGACTATGCTTCCGATGGAAAGTATGCCTGAGATGGATATGTCGATGGCGATTGTAAACACAACCTACAGCGGTGTTGGTGCAAGCGAGATGGAAAATCTCGTTACAAAGAAGATTGAAAGTGCTGTAAGCTCGGTGTCGGGTGTTGATACTATCACCTCTCAGTCGTCTGAGGGTTCGTCACTCGTAATGGTTCAGTTTTCAAACGGAACCGATATGGATCAGGCTGTAAACGATATGAATAACAGCATCGAAATGTATAAACAGCTGCTTCCGTCTGACTGTGATGATCCGTCTGTTATAAAGCTTGACGTCAACAGTATAATGCCGGTGGCGATGATGAGTGTCAGCTGTGATGGTTACGACCTGGTTCAGACAAAACGTTTTGTAGAGGACAATGTTTCGGATAAGCTCGAATCAGTTGATGGTGTTGCTTCGGTAAATATAACGGGTGCAACTGACAGAGTTATTGAGATTCGTCTTAACCCGACAAAAATGGCGGGATACTCGCTTGATTTGTCAAATGTCGTAGGTGCGGTTGCTTTGCAGAATAACAACTACGCATCCGGCAGTATTTCAGCGTCCGCCAAGGATATGACTATCAGAACCATAGGTGAGTTTGAAAGCTTGCGTGATATAGAAAATGTTACAATAACAACAAAAACAGGTGAGGTTATACATATCCGTGATATAGCCGAGGTTGTGGATACGTTTGAAGATGATTCAAGCTATTCACGTCTTGATGGTGAGAATGCTATTGCAATATCAATATCGCCTGAGTCTGACGCTAATACAGTTGATGTTGTAAGAAATATTAAAAAAACTCTTGATAATATCTGTGCTCAGAACCCTAAGTTCACTTATAACATGACAATGGAGCAGGCAAGCTACATTGAAAACAGTATAAATTCAGTTGCTGAGAATGCAATTATGGGTGGTGTGCTTGCGATAATCATTCTCTTCCTGTTCCTTGGAAGTATGAGAACAGCTTTGGTTATCGGTATCACAATGCCTGTTTCAATAGCTACCACATTTATTGGAATGTATTTTTCGGGAATGACGCTGAATACAGTTTCGCTGGGCGGTCTTGCGCTGGGCGTTGGTATGCTTGTTGACTGCTCGGTTGTTGTTATCGAAAATATATTCAGATGGCGTGATGAGCTTGGTAAGGATCCGCATACTTCGGCTATATATGGCAGCAGTGAGGTTATGGGTGCGGTTGTAGCATCTGTTGCAACAACCTGTATTGTATACGTCCCCATAATTTTTATTGATAACATAATGGCTGTAATGTTCAAGCAGCTTGCGTTTTCAATCATATTCTCACAGCTTGCATCGCTGCTGATTGCGTTTATGCTTATTCCGATGTTTACGGCAAGAATACCGGCATCGCAGGAGAATAAAAAGCATAAAATTCTTATACCGTTTGAAAAAGCAATGGATAAGATGTATGCAGTATATGAAAAATCTCTGAAGTTTGTGCTTGGACACAGAAAGAGCTTCATGCTCGTATGTATAGCTGTTTTTGCTTTATCAATGGTTGTGCTTGCAAACAGAGGTATGACTTTGATGGCTACTACTGACGAAGGAAGTCTTAGTGTAAGCATTGAAACTCCGTCAGGTACAAAGCTTGAAGACACTGACGAAATTACTCGCAAAATTGAAGATATAATCCGTGAACGTGATGATGTGGAAACTGTATTCTCAAGTGTTGGCGGAAGCAGTATTATGCGGTCAGGCAGTAATTCGGCATCAATAACGGTAACGCTTCTTGATGAACGTGATAAGAGTACGGCTGAGGTCTGTCAGGAGATACGTGACGCTCTGAAAGAAATTTCGGGTGCAACGGTTGAGGTGTCGGCATCAAGTAATGCTATGAGTATGAGCTCTGATGCGATTCAGTGGCAGTACTCGGCAAATGATGAAGATGCTCTTGAAAGCTATGTAAAGGCTTGCGAAGAAAAGCTGAAGGCTATTCCGGGTGTAAGTGAAACCTCCACATCGGTTGAGGATTCAAAGTCCGAGGTAAGAATAAATGTCGATTCTGACAAAGCAATGCGTTACGGTCTTACATCACAGCAGATTTCTACATATGTAAGAAATGCAACAAACGGTTCGACTGCATCTAAATACAGAGAGAAGGGTTCGGAATATGACATTAATGTTGTGTTCCCTGACGGTTATCTTGAGTCGGCTAACGATTTGAAGAATTTTCAGATTAAAGCCCCGACAGGAGAGTGGGTTGCACTTTCGGATGTTGCAGACGTAGTTGTTGACAGAGGAAGCACAACGCTTACAAGAGTTAATCAGAAGCGTACAATTACACTTTCGGCAACGCTTTTCGGTACAGATATGAATACTGTAAATCGTGAATTTGAAAACGCTGTTAAAGATATTGAAAAGCCGGACGGCATTTCAAAAGAGGACAGCGGTACGCTTGAGATAATGATGGATGCAATGCTTTCGCTTGTGGTTGCGATTATATTGGGCATACTTCTGATGTACTTTGTAATGGCGGCACAGTTTGAGAACCTGAAGCAGCCGGCGATAATCCTGTTCACGGTTCCGCTGGCGCTTATAGGTGTTGTATTGTCACTTGTTGTTTCAGACAGTGAACTTTCGGTTGTAAGCTGTATCGGTATATTGATGCTTGTGGGTATTATAGTTAATAACGCTATCGTGCTTATTGAGTTTATAAATACACTCAAAGCAGAGGAACCGGACGGTAATGTATTTGACCATGTTGTTCGTTCGGGTATGACAAGAATGCGTCCTATTCTTATGACGTCGCTTACGTCAATACTTGGTTATCTGCCGATGGCAATTTCTACAGCGGAGGGCTCGGAAACGATGAAACCGCTTGCAATTGTTCTGTTGGGCGGTCTTGCGATAGGTACCTTGCTGACGCTGTATGTTATTCCGGTTATTTATGTAATATTTGATAACCGTGCAAAGAAAAAGCAAGCTAAAAAAGCGGCTAAAAGAGCAGTAGCGGCAGTATAAGTTTCAAAACAAAAATCTCCTCCTGTGATCATAGGAGGAGATTTTTTGGCTCTCTTATATTTTATGCCTTTTCTACGCTGATAATCTTGAATGAAACTTCGCCTGCCGGAGTTTCTGCTTTAACATCATCGCCTACGCTCTTGTTTATACAAGCAGCACCGATCGGTGATTCGTATGAAAGCTTATTCTCATTAGGATCTGCTTCTGAGCTGCCTACGATTGTGTAGGTTTCTTTGCCTGTCATACCCATCATTTCAGCAAGCTCGCCATAAAACTCAAGTGTTACTGTTTTTCCTACAGTAACGCTGTCGTTTGAGTCGGCTTCCACAACCTTGGCGAATTTAAGCATATGTTCTATCTGGCTGATTCGTGCTTCTACTTCAGCCTGTTCGTCTTTTGCAGCATCGTATTCGGCATTTTCCGATAAGTCGCCGAAAGAACGTGCTTCTTTTATCTTTTCTGAAACTTCTTTACGTGTAACGCTTACAAGATGTGCAAGCTCTGCTTCAAGATTAGCCTTTCCTGCACTGGTCAGGATATATTCTTTCTTTTCTGCCATGATCTCATTACCTTTCAAAAAAATAGTATCAGGATATATTATACAGTTTTTTTTCCGAATTGTCAACCGTTTTGTTGGTTAAACTTTATAAGAACAAGTATTTTCGGGAGGATTAATTTATGTATACCAGGGCATCTGTAGAACTGAAAAATGACTTTTATTGCAGATACGGTGAAACAACAGGTCATCTCAATTTTGAACGGGTTGGCTATCCTTGCGTGATAATGCGCAGCAGAACACATATGCTGGCATTTTCTCTTGATTGTGGTGTGCGTGCATACGGCAGACGGTACGGGGATGTTCTGCGTATCACAGATGCAGATTCAAACATCTGTGACGTGAGATTCATAAACAACGGGCGAGGTGCGCAGATTCTCTATAAAGCGGATACCTGTGAGCTTCAGTGTAAAAACGAAACGGTTGTATATGCTGTAGAAAAGCTTCTGAATAAGATTAATTTAAGACCGTCAGAAAATCACACCGATTCATTGGTTGGCATATGTGATAATTACGGAAGTGGAGGCTGGTGTGCATTTTCGGAATACGAGAGGATAAAAAGCGTTCCGCTGCCGTTGAAGGGGATAAATATTGTACTGGTTCGCACACAGAAAAGGCGAAACAGAAAGTCGGATATGCTGAATCGGTTCTACGAGAGTGAAACCGAAAGGATAATAGCGGCGGCGGCAGGGCTGAAGGCTTGCAGAACAGATGTGTTTTTTGAAATGATAAACGAATCGGAAAAAGCGATTGAAATGTTGCTTGAGCCGGCACCGCAGTCGGTGCTGGCTGTGCATTCTGCAATATCATCGGACGGGGTTCTTGCTGCACGTATATGCGATTTGGGCGTTATATGCTTTGTCGAGAGTGAAAGAACCGACAGTGCGATTCGTGCCATATCATCAGAATATGAATACTCGGTAGGCTATAAAGCCGGATTTTTTGTGGTAAAATAAGCTTTTTATTTTTTAAAACAGTAGACTTATTGGAAAAAACTTGATATAATTATATCAGATAAACCGATAAGCGAAAGGTTGTTTGATATGATTGACGGCTTAAAAAATAATCTGGAGGATGTCAGCAAAGACCTTGTGGGGAAGCATGGCAGAAAAATGGTAAAACTTCGCAGGCTGTGGCGAAAGGGTATGCGTTTTTTTAGAGTTCTCAATGACGACTGTGTAGGGTTGTATGCGGCACAGTCTGCTTTTTTCACTATTCTATCAGCAGTACCGTTTATAATGCTTATTCTGATATGCCTCAATCTTTTTGTGGATATTGATGTAAGAGAAATAATCGAGCCTGTAATCAGGGTGCTGCCGGATACCGTTGCAGTGTACGTTTCGCAGATAATAAATGAAACGGTTTACCGTTCGCAATCGGTAGCGGTTGTTTCTGCGGCAGCTGTCGCTATGCTGTGGACCTCATCAAGAGGAACAATGTCAATATACAGCGGGTTAAACAGAATTTTCGGGTATGAAAAAGAGTATCTGTGGCTGAGACAGAGAATTATGTCACTGTTATATAATATTGTGTTTGTAGTTGCAATAGTAGCAGCATTGGTAATACTTATTTTCGGTAACTCGATATTAAATATTCTGGATTCCGGTTTCTTGCTGATGCATTATATTTTTGTAATTGTTTTCAGACTGAAATATCTGGTGTTTTTCATTTTGTTTGTTCTGGCATTTGCGGCTGTTTATACCATTCTGCCGCAGCGCAAGCTGAAATACAAAACACAGCTGGCAGGTGCTGTGGTTGCGTCGGGTGGTTGGGTTGTGTTTTCATATCTGTTCTCGTTATATATAGAATACTTCTC
>CAYMCT010000045.1:0-8227 GCA_964389075.1 uncultured Lachnospiraceae bacterium | reverse complement strand
TAGACTCAAATGGTACAGAGGGTTCGTATGCTCAAACGATATTTATAGATAATTACAAGTTTGAAAAAGCAGGCGCTGGTTCTTCTCAGAACACGCCGCAAACAAATACAACCCCAAATCAGCCTGAAAATGTTGATTCGGAGTTCAAAGAGTTTGCAGATTATGATAAAATAGAAGGTAAAAGCTATGAAACAGCTGTAAAGGTGCTTCATTCATTAGGAATTGTTTCAGGTGACGATAATGGTAATTTTGATCCTGAACGAAAGCTTACCCGTGCTGAAATCCTTGCTGTAATTTTAAGAGTGTTGGGAAACAGAAGTGCAGGATATGATTCTAATGTAGAATTTAGTGATGTATCTTCTACGCATTGGGCTAAGGATATTATTTCTTCAGGCGTTGCTTTCGGGATTATAAATGGTTATGACGATGGTACATTCCGTCCTGATGCAGAGGTGTCAGGAGCAGAAGCAATAAAGATGCTCGTTTCGGCAATCGGTTATGAGAATATGGCAAAAATGGAGGGTGGTTATCCTGATGGCTACATTTCGGTAGCAGGAACTCTTCAGCTTTTGGATAAGACAAGTGTTAAAGCAGACTCATCAATTTTGAGATGGCAGTGTGCTCAGATGGTTTACAACTCACTTGAGGTAAAGTTACAGGAGTTAACATATGAATCCGGTGTATTCGGAGCAGCAACAAGTGACGAGAAAACAGTTCTGAGCGAATATCACGATGCTAAAATAATTAAAGGAACACTCACCGCTGTGCCTGATGCGAGTATCGACAAGGATAAAAAGGTGACAGATGGATATGTTTCTGTTGATGATGTTACATATGAATGTAAGCTTAATCTGGATGATCTGTTGGGAAAGCATTGTGTTTTCTATATAAAGGAGACAAGCTTCGGTGATTGGGAGGTTGTGTGCGCCTACGAATCAAGCAAGAATGATGACACTGTAGAAATTAAGACAGAGGATATAATTTCAATAACAGCGACTTCAGGCGATTCTCTTGTGGTCGAATATGAAGTTACACCAAGAGCTGAAACATATAAATTTGAAGGCGGCAATATCATATATAATAATGAAGAGGTTACATTTGAATCGCAGAGTGATTTCCAGGCATTTCTTGATAATAATGTAAAACAAGGAATGATTCGGATTGTGGAAACTGATTTAAAAGACACCTTGTTCATTGAGAATTACAATGTGTATGTAGTAAACAGAGTAAGTGCTTTATCGGAAAAAATATTCTACGTTATATATGGAAAAGATGTAAATGGTCAGGGTGAGTTACCGCTTTCGGGTGTTGATTATAAGCTATATGAAGCGAATGGTACACCTATTGAACTCGAGGACCTTGAAGCAGAAGATGTAATCAGCGTATACAAAAATAGTACAGGTGATAAGCTGAGTATTTATAGAAGTAAAACGAAGGTATCGGGCAAGCTTGAAAATATGGAATATATTTCCGGCGAAGGACCGTATGATTGGCAAGCACCTGTAACGAGCATAAAATTTGTACAGAAGATAACTGATTACAGCAGTTGGACTTTAGCGGGTTCAGATACGGCATCTATGACCTTTAAGCAAGGCGATAAAGCGGTTATTCCGATGAAAAATGGCGGTAATACAGCTGCACCGTCGCCATACACTACAGCGGATTTTAGTGGTGAAATTATTTCTTACGAGGATATGCTTTCTGCTACAAACGGAGAATATACATACGGAACAGATACAGTTGTAGACTCACTTTTTTATGATGAGGCAGGTAAATTAAAAACCGGTAAGGGAATTAAAACTACTGTGGATGCCAGCTTGCAGATGGTAAGATACAACAATATGTTTGGACCTGTAACACCGGGTACACCTGAAGAACCATCTAATATAAAAGTTAGATTAGCAGTTTATATGACAGATATTCAGGACAAGCAAGGACAGTCTGATGATGATAACAGTGTTAATTCTATTCCGATAAGGATTGCATTGAGAACAAGTGCAAATACGGATGTAGAATATAAAGACTTTACCGTGCCTGTCAATAAATGGCATATTATTGAGTCTGATTGGACTCTGAATGGAAATATTGCAGATATTCATGGCGTCAGACTTAATTTGTCATGTGGGCATGGTGGAAACTCTACAACTCCGTATACAACGCCTTATGCAAAAACCATTTATCACAGTGGACAGTTTGAGGTATGGATGGATGATGAGGTTACAGAAACTCCTGAAATGCCGGAAGAAACCTGTATTTATAGAGCGACAGTAGATGGACAGAAATATTATATTGCTGATTCATTGCCGGACGGATTGCTTTTCTGGTCACCAATGGGAGTTGGCAGCGAGGCTGAATTCCTGATTGACCATGAAGGCAGAATTGCAGGATATATTGCAAAAAATATTGCATCGGAAAACTATGGTTTGCTTATGGCTGCGGCTGCCGAAAATGGTGGAGACCCGGGTATAGTCAAGATTTTGACCAGTAAGGGAAAGCTTGAAACGTTTGAATGTGAAGAAAACATACGTGGTTTTGATGGAACTACAATTGTTAAACAGCCGCTTTCATATTTCATCACTGATCAGCCGGCTGATCCTAAGAAAAGCCACTATATCTGGTCAACAAATAATGCAGACAATTTCTGTGCGACGCCCAAAACATGGCTTGATGAAAAAAGTAAATCAAATGCCGCATCGAGAAAGCTTGTATATTACGAAACAAACGATAAGGGAAAAATTACGGAGATACTGGTACCATCTATGCCGCTTGCAATGAAATCAAGCAAGGTAAAGATGCTGCGTGATTTTACAGAAGTATCTGCAACAAGCTCATACGGCACATTGCTCTACAGAAAAGGCTATGATTATCTTGTAACGAGCAACCAGGAGGTAACTCCGATTGATGAATTGCAAAGCTATAGAATTTCAGACAATGTGTTGGTGTACTATGTTAATCCGAATGAATTTTCAAATGAGGATTATAAGCTTAGCAGCTTTGAAGGCTTGCCTGATAACTCATACCTGATGCAGGTATACAGCTTTGGCGACGATGAAACAGCAGATGCCGTTGTTATTTGTCCGCAGAATAAATACCCATCTATAGCGACAAGTGTTATGTTTGACTTTTTCGAGATTAACGCAGATGGCTCATATACGTTGAATGGCTACAGCAAAGGAGAAAAATTCTCGTGCAAGGTGCCGGATAATTTGCGAATAAATGAGCGTTTGTGGTATATTGACGATAAATATAAATACAAGCTTACACGTGACAATGTTCTTGAAGCTAAGGAAATGGGTGTAAAACCATATCAATCCACATACGAGCGAGATGGCATGGAAACGCCGTATGTGTTTGAGGCAGGACTTAAACGAGGTGATATTCTCGGCGTAGATGTGAGCAACGGTACAGCGGTGAGCGTTGAGGTGGTTTCACGAATTGACGATGGTATCGGATTGTCACGTAATCTTCATATCGGAACGGACGTAGGCTCTATGCTTGACCAGGGAGTTACAACAAAGGTCGGTACAGTTGAAGAAATATCGGATGACGGCAAATATGTAAAGGTAAAAGCTTACGTATGGTCGGTTTCCGGATTCATAGTATCAGGCGTTTTGAATAACCAGGCTTCAAGCACAATACAGGAATTGGAGCTGTGGTATCCTATAGCGGATTTACCTGTTACAATACGTGATGAGAAAACCAACAACACATACACAGGTACTATTGGTGATATTGAACCGGAGGATGAGATTATTATTCTCGGTAAAGTTCAAAAGCCAACAGGCGTATATGTATGGAAAAATGTAGAATAATAAATGTTAATATGGTTGTCGGTCTGATATAAAAGCAAACAGACCGGCAGCCTAAAGAATGATATAAGAGGTTGTAATGTTGAGAAAGATTGACAAAGATATAAATATACTGATAAAAAATATCCGTTCTGTAGTTGATAGTCATTATCTCGGTAATGGTGAATATGCCAGATGGATAGCTGAAAAAGTCGGTGAGGAACGAAAGCTTGGTGTGAATGAATATGGCTGTGCGGACGCGGCAAATATTCTTTATACAATAAATCAGTTCCCATGTGATTTACAGGAGCGTGCCGAATTTGTCAGTGCCTTACAGAGCTTACAAAATAAAGAGTCAGGATTGTTTGAGGAAGCAACCCATCACCCGTTACATACAACAGCGCATTGTACAGCGGCTCTCGAATTATTTGATGCTAAACCGCTTTTACCGCTAAAGGGCTTAGATCGGTTTAAGACTAAAGAGGGACTGTATGAGCTGTTAGACGGGCTTGATTGGGTAAACAATCCATGGCCGCAATCGCATCAGGGTGCAGGTATATATGCAGCACTCAATCTTGCAGACGAGGCAACACCTGAATGGAACAAATGGTATTTTGATTGGTTTTGGAATGAGTCTGATCCTGTTACGGGAATGTGGAGGAAGGACTATACCACAAAAGGTACGGCTAAGTATTATGAATATATGGCTGCGGCATTCCATTACTTATTCAATCATCAGTATGCACATATGCCACTGAGATACCCCGATAAAATGATTGATGTATGCATTGATATGTATAAAAATTCCGAATTAAGAGAAGGCTTCGGAAAAGGTGTAAACTTTATTGAGGTAGATTGGGTGTATTGCATAACAAGAGCTTTGCGACAGTGCGGGCATAGATACGAAGAGTGCTATGAGGTGCTTGTTGATTTTGCTGATGGGTATATTGATTATCTTTTAAGTCTTGACCCGAACACCTGTGATGAAATGAATGACTTGCATATGTTGTTTGGTGCAGTCTGTTGTCTTGCAGAGCTTCAACAGTTCCTGCAGGGACAAATTCACTCAGATAAGCCGTTAAGACTTGTTCTTGACAGACGACCATTTATATAAAATTATATCCTTGATTAAAGGACGTATTATTACAAGTGCATCTTATAAAGATGCAAGGGAAAATAAAGAAAGGAAATGTGATTAAAATGAAAAAAATTATTTCATCTTTATTATGTTTAACTATGATTTTTGCATTTATCGGAAGTGTAACTGTTTTTGCAGAGTCAGGTAGTGTATCATATTTTTGTGAGAATGTAATAGAAGGTCATACTACAAACGATGTGGCAAGTTCAAAAGACCTTTATATTCACAAAAATAATACAGACACAACAGGCGGATCCGTTTTTGTGACAGCCGTTGGTGCAAAAGACGATACTGTACGTGATGCAGAAGTAGTTGACGTTGATGATATAGCATCATCATACCCGGCTGTTGCAGCAGGAGCTGTGGGTAAAAAGCTGATTAAGTATACTCAGGGCGGAGATTACGGAATGCTTCGTTTGCAGAATTGGATACCTGACAGAACCTACAAAGAGGGCGAAACTGTTAAAATAGGTATGAGGGTGTACATGACTGATACGTATGCTAATATGGCAGCAACGGAAAAATCAGAGGTTAAAACGCTTGAAACAAGACTTACTTTCTGTGTTGACGGCACAGCACAAAAAACAGAAATTACAAACAGTTATCCGGCGACAGATACAAACAAATGGGTAACAATCTCGAGAACTGTTACTTTGACAGCTGAACAAGCTAAAATATTAAACACAGGTAAAGTCGGAATGAGATTTGACTTTGTAAAGTCTGTAGGGACGAGTGATATTGCTGATCAGCCATATGCAGGTACAGTTTTCTTTGATGATGTGTTCTATCTTGAGGTTACAGGCTCGAGTAGTGAAGAGCTTGTTACAGACAGCGTGAATGAGCATACTACAAACGACGTAACAAAATCAAAGGATCTTTATATTTACAAAACCACATCAGATGAATCAGCTAAATGCGTTATGGTAACTGCATTGGGACAGGATCAGACAGGATATGTTAGCCATGACGCTGAAGTAGTGGCTGTTGGCGATATTGCCGCTGAATATCCTGATGTTGCAGAAGGTGCACATGGTCGCAAATTAATCAAATATACACAAGGCTCTGCCGTGGGAATGCTGAGAATGAAGAACTGGACAGAAGCAAGAACGTATACTGCCGGTGAAACAGTAAAGGTTAGTCTCAGATTGTTCTGTACAGATATGTCAGATGAGAATGTAACTGCTTTGGATACAAGAGTGGTTATGAATTTGGATGGAACAGATTATTATGATTGTATGAATAACAAACAATCAGTGAAAACGGGTGAATGGGTGACATTGTCCAGCACTGCGACACTGACTGAAGCTCAGGCGGCTGATTTGAATAATAAATCAGTTGGTATGAGATTTGATTTTTATAACGCAACAGGCGGTAACAACACAGGCAAGGCATATGCAGGTACAGTTTTCTTTGATGATGAATTCAGCATTGAGGTAGTTGGAGATTATACTAACAATTTCACAAGCTGGACACAGACTTTTGATCCAAATAACAGTGCCTTAACTCTTAAAAAAGGTAATAACGCAAGCAACGGACAGATGCTTTTTGCACCGGCAGGTACACCGACACAGCAAGAAGGCTTAGCTTTACCAAAGGCAAGCTTCAAAAAGGTTACAGTTGAGGATATTAAGGATGCATATGCAGCTGCTGCAGCCGGTCATAGTGATGATGATGAGCTTATAAGAGTTACTCAGAACGGTAATATGTTTATGTCAAGAATGACAAATGCTGTAGCTCAGGGCACATTTAAAGAGGGCGAAGTGGTAGAGGTCTCATTCAATGTATTTCTTGCAGACCCGAAGAGTGCCGCAGCTACTGATAGTTCAGCAGCAACTGACAGCGATGCTGCAGCCTTGACAGGTAGAGTTGCGTTGAGAAATGATACAACAGATGTTGCTTGGTCAAATGTAGAGATACCTGTTGGTAAGTGGACAACTGTAACAAAGAGATTTAGAATAGAAGCAGATCAGACAGCTATACACGGTTTCAGATTTGACCTCGCCGGTGAGGCACATACAAATAAGTTTAATACTCCGTTTGCCGCTACAATATTCTTTGATGGAAACTGGAGCTTAAAGAAGGTTACAAATATACACAATACATCAGAGCATTCAATTTCCACTTCAGAGAACACAATCACAGTAGGCTTTAACGGAACAAATGTGCAGTCAGATGCAACAATGGGTATTGCTGCTGCATTTGACGCAGACGGTAGATTCCTTGGTGCTCAGATAGCTAACCTTAATTATGGAGATACAACAGGAGCAACAGTTTCTATAACTGTAGAAGACGCAGCAAAGGTAGCAGATGTAAAACTATTCCTTTTTGATGAAAATCTTAAACCGCTTCAGGTTGTTACAGATTTACAGTGATAAATTTGATCATATGAGCGTTGAGTGATATTTAAAGGGGGCTCATTGTGAGCTCCCTTTAAATTATTTCCGTACAATATAAGGAGAGATTATTATGGGATTTGATTATGTCAAAGCTAAAAATGGAATAGTGTTTCGTTGTGACGGAAAAGAATTAGCACTTTTGCAAAAATGTGATGATTGTGCTGATAGACTTGAAGAAATTGAAGATGGTGCATGGCGATGGGTGCGTGAAAGTAATGAGCCTCTTTCTGATATGAAGATGACAGTTGCACAATGCAGAAAGGCAACATATTATTTAGTTCCTGCGATCAATTTTAACGGAAACGGTTGGGGAACCGGTCTTTCATATACAGACTGGGAATGTGATGGAGTGCCTTGGACATGGGCGTGGCACCGTATACCTATTCCATCCTGTACCTATGTAGAAAGTGGGGAGTATGCAGTTGGTCTTTTTGGTGAAGAGGAGGGAGAAAACTCTTGCTCGATAGAATTGGAAGACGATAAGGCACATCAATCAATAATCTGGCCTGAGCAGGAGGGACCTAAAGTTCTTAGCAAATACTGTTGGTGGGAACCTGTACGAGTAGAAAAAGAAGCAAGAACACATTTTTCGTGTATTATAAAGCTTATAAAAGTTAAAAGATCTAAATTTTCAGTAAGAGAATTGTTGGATTTTGCATGGAAATATTTTGAGCGTCCCCTAATCATGGAAAAAACTCCAGAGCATATCAAACGACTTGATTTGGCATTTTTCAGAAGTCTTTATCATATTGTTGATCGTAAGGTATGTGGATTTGCGGCAGGTATCAATTGGAACATTGATACCTTATCGTATCATAAACATCAAATGTTTGGTATGGGATTTGTCGGACAAAATGGTACGATTGCGTGTTCATTGCTTCGTGAATATCTTAAAACCGGTGAAG
>CAYMCT010000044.1:0-8853 GCA_964389075.1 uncultured Lachnospiraceae bacterium | reverse complement strand
TTATAAGAAACGGCGGCGGACTTTGCGAGCTTGGTTTCTTTATAAACGGTGGTGACGCTACAATCAATCCGCACTTTGACCTTTGTTCAAAGGAAATCACACTTGTAGGCTCATGGGTCTATACCTTGAGAGATTATGCTACAACATTTGATTTCTTGAAGAGAGCAAAAGCAATCGGTCTTCCTATGCAGGATCTTATCACTCACAGATATGGTCTTGATGAAATGAACGAAGCGTTGCAAACCAATTTAGCGCAAAAAGGTTTGAAGATAGCATACATCAACAAAGATTTTTAATTGTAAGAGGTACATACAATGAATGACGCAATCGGAATAGTTGAAATGTACGGTTTTGTAACCGCAATCACAGCGGCTGATGCAGCAGCAAAAGCAGCTGATGTAAAAATTATTGCAATTGACTCAAACAGACCTAAAGACCCGTCAGAAAGAGTGCCGCTGATTATGGCAATAAAAATGCAGGGTGCAGTATCAGCTGTAAAAGCTGCGGTTGCAGCGGCAGTTGAGGCAGGAAACAGTGTGTCGGGAGTTATATGCAGTCACGTCATTGCAGGACCTACAGATGATGCACAGAAGATGGCAGAAAGAACTTCGGTTGGCAGAGACATAGTCGGAGCCATCCCGATGAACGGTTAAAGGAGGAGATTGCGATGCAGGCAATAGGATTACTTGAAACAAGAAGTCTTACAGGTGCAATAGACGCAACCGACGCTATGACCAAATCGGCCGAGGTTAAGCTTGTAGGAACCGTAAAAATCGGTTCGGGACTTGTAAACGTAGCAATTACAGGTCAGGTAGCAGCGGTAAGAGCAGCAGTTGAAGCAGGCAGAATAGCAGCAGAAAGAGTTGGTGAGGTTTACGCAACACACGTAATACCGCAGCCGGATGATGCTATCGCTTCAATACTTCCGTCATTCTATTAATTAAGGGGGATTTAAAATGACAGCAAATTTCTCAATAGGATTAGTAGAAGTGTCAGGACTTGGTAATGCGATTATCATGCTTGACGATATGTGCAAGGTTGCAGACGTTGAATTTGTAGCAACAGAGCGTAAGCTCGGCGGCAGACTTGTTACTATAGTAGTAAGAGGTGAGCTGACAGCTGTAAAGGCTTCTGTTGATGCAGGTGTGGCAAGAGCTAAGTCGCTTGATGTTTTCAAAGCAGCACAGGTTATAGCAAGACCGCACGAAGAAATACTTCCATATCTTCATCTTGATGAAAAAGAAGAGAAAGAAGTAAAAGAAGAAAAGGCAGAGCCAAAGAAAACGGCTGCGCCTAAAAAAACAACAACCCGCAAGTCAACAGTAAAAAAGACTGCGAATAAATAATCGAATTAAAACGCACAGCGTTTTAAGATATAAAAAACTAACAAAGTAAATTTAGGGCAAAAGCCCCAAGAAATAGGAGGAAAACAAAATGGCAGTAGAAGCATTAGGTATGGTTGAGACAAGAGGTCTCGTAGCAGCAATCGAAGCAGCAGACGCAATGGTAAAGGCAGCAAACGTAACACTTATCGGTACAGAGAGAATCGGTTCAGGTCTTGTAACTGTAATGGTAAGAGGTGACGTAGGTGCAGTTCAGGCAGCTACAGATGCAGGTTCAGCAGCAGGCGCAAGACTTGGTGAGCTCGTATCAGTTCACGTAATTCCGCGTCCGCACGGTGATGTTGAGAAGATATTGCCGGCTATCTGATAATAGATATATAAATTTTTGTGGAGAGTCTGAACGCCATGCGTTCAGCTCCCACGTATCTATTATAGGAGGGTAATACTGTGGCAACACTTGAAGAACTTATAACCAATGCAGTTCTTGAAACTCTTAAAAAGAAGAATGAGGACGAAGTTGTAAAAATCGGTGTTTCAGCAAGACACGTTCATCTTTCGCAGAAAGACGTCTATGCACTTTTCGGTGAAGGCTATGAGCTTCACCCGAAAAAAGAGCTTATGGGCGGACAGTTTGCGGCTGAGGAATGTGTAACAATCGTAAGCCCGGGACTTCGCACAATCGAAAACGTAAGAGTTCTCGGTCCGGTAAGAAAAGAAAGCCAGGTTGAAATTTCAAGAACTGATACATTCAAACTTAAAATCAGTCCCCCGGTACGTCCCTCAGGCGAGCTGAAAGGTTCAGCGCCATTGGCGCTTGTAGGACCAAAGGGAAGTATTTTCCTTAATGAATGTTGTATTATTGCAAACAGACACATTCATTTACCGCCGTCACTTGCAGCAAAGTACGGTGTAAAGGATAATGACCTGGTTGATGTAGAGGTACAGACGGGTAAGCCGACTTTGTTCTATGACGTTCAGGTAAGAGTACACGAAAGCTTCACACCTGAAATGCACATTGATACAGATGATGCTAATGCCTGCTCACTCAAAACAGGTGATATAATTAAGATAATAACAAAATAAATTACTATCTGCAATTTCCCGAATCGGTACAACAAGTACCGTTTCGGTTTATGCAGTTTTTGCATTGCAGAAAGGAACGATAGATATGATTTTAGGCAGAGTTTATGGAAGTGTGGTTTCTACTCATAAGCTTGAAACGCTTGTGGGCAGCAAGTTCATGCTTGTACAATGTATAGAAAACGGAAAACTTGTGGATAAATTTCTCGTAGCCGTTGACGGCGTAGGTGCCGGAATAGGCGAGGATGTTATAATTACGCAGGGCTCGAGTGCAAGAAAGGGTATGAAAAATCCCGATGCACCTGTAGATGCGTTAATAGTAGGTATACTCGATACAAAACAGGTTTAAAAAACACAGCATTTAATGCTTGTGTACTTTTTTGAGTGCAAATTCAAAAAAACGGAGGAAGCGAAAATGAACTTAAATGAGCTTCAGAAAATAGTATATGATGCGGGAATAGTTGGCTCAGGCGGTGCAGGATTTCCGACTCATAGAAAGTTTTCACAGAACGTAGAACAGATTATTGTTAATGCGGCAGAATGTGAGCCGCTTATGATGGTAGACCATTACATTCTTGAATATCATCTTCAGGAATTGATAGATACATTAAATCTTTTGTGCGAAGTTATGGATGCAAAGGAAGCGATAATCGGCATTAAGGGCAAGAATATGCACCTGCTTGACGAAAATATCGTTAAATCACTTCGTCGCACAAAGATTAAAATTAAAGAAATACCCGACATCTATCCGGCAGGTGACGAGGTTGTACTTACATATGAAACGACCGGAAAGATTATACCCGAGGGAGCAATCCCTGTAATGGTGGGTGTTATGGTTATAAATGTTGAAACAATATATAACATTTATAAAGCAGTTAATAAATCAACTCCGGTAGTGGATAAGTATATCACAATCGGCGGTGATGTTCCAAAGGACATAACGATAAAAGCTCCTATCGGAATGAAGATAGCTGATTTACTTAATGAAGTCGGATATGGCAATTTAGAGGGTAAAGAGGTTGTAAACGGCGGTCCGATGATGGGTAAGCTCGTTAATCTTGACGAGGACGTTGTTACAAAGACAACAAAGGGACTCCTTATATTCCCGAAAACACATTCGATAGTACAGCGTATGAAGATGCCTGTTTCAATAGCAATCAAGCGTGCATCGGCTGCCTGCTGTAACTGTACAATGTGTTCGGATATGTGTCCGAGATACTTGTTGGGACATAGCATTGAGGTGCATAAAACAGTCCGTGCGGCATCACACGGTGAGGTAAAGAACACAGAAGCATTTTTGCAGAATGCACTCTGCTGTGGTTGCGGTGTCTGCTCTGTAATTGCTTGTCAGCAGGGAATATTACCGTCAAAGGTATCAATGGAAATAAAAGGTGCACTTGGCAGACACGGCTTAAGACGTGAAAATAATATAGCCCCTGAAGCTGTACGTCCGGAGCGTTCGTCAAGACTTATTTCGTCAAACAAACTTATCGACCGTCTTGGCATCAGAAGATACGTTAAGGGCACGGTTGAAAAGATAGATACTGCATTCAATCCGACAAAGGTATATATAGAGCTTAAACAGCACGTAGGCAAGCCGTCAGATGCAGTTGTCAAGGTTGGCGACAAGGTAAAAAGAGGTCAGGTGGTTGCAATTACGCCATATGATGACCTCGGCACTTGTATGCACGCAAGTATTGACGGCACAGTAACAGCTGTAACGGACAGATTTGTAGTAATCGGAAAGTAAGGTGAGAACGAATGAATTCAATAGGATTAGTTGAGTGTAAAAACGTATCAAAGGGCATTCGTATCACAGACGAAATGCTTAAAAGTGCGGGAATATCACTTATAAGCTCAGGCTCGGTATGTCCGGGCAAATATGTAACAATAGTCGGCGGAGAGCTTAGTGCGATCCGTGCGTCTGTTGACAGAGCAAAGGTAATTGCTGAGGATGCATTGATAGATACTTTTGTAATAGGTAACCTTGGCAAAAACGTATTTGAAGCAATAAACGGAGCAGTAGAGGTTAAGAACAAGCGTTCATTGGGAATAATCGAAACCTTTACAGCAGCAAGCGCAATCGAAGCGGCAGATGCGGCTGTTAAGTCGGGCTATATTGAGCTTATAGAAATAAGAGTAGCACGTGGAATGGCAGGAAAGTGCTTTGTAACACTTACCGGCGATGTAAGTGACGTAAGAGCAGCAGTAGATGCAGGTGCGGCACTTGCAGCGGAGCAGGGCGTGCTTATAAACACAGAAGTAATCGCAAATCCGCACGAGGATTTATGGGATTCAATATTGTAAGCTGAGGGGGCTGTTGCGTTGCAACAGCCCCTTGAACTTTTGACTATGTTATGATAAAATAGTAGTAGAGTAAAGATTAAGGAGATTTAATTATGCGAGTTCTTGTGGTTGAGGACGAGGTTCGTCTTCGTGAAGCTTTGGTTCAGCTATTGAAAAAGCAGAATTATACCGTAGACAGTGACGGTGACGGCGAATCAGGTCTTGATGATGCGCTTACAGGCATATATGATGTAATTATTCTTGATATAATGCTTCCTGAGCTTGACGGAATATCAGTTCTTCGCTCAATCCGTGAAGAAGGTCTTGATACTCCGGTGATAATGCTGACAGCGAAGGGTGAAATTTCGGATAAGGTTGCAGGTCTTGATGCCGGTGCGGACGATTATCTTGCAAAACCGTTCAATACAGACGAGCTGTTGGCACGTGTACGTGCGCTCGGGCGGCGCAGAGGAAAAATTATTGAACCAACGGCATTAAGCTGCGGCGATATTAGGCTCGACACTAATTCGTCAAGACTTATATGCGGCAGTGCTGAAATATCGCTTACCCGTAAAGAATGTGAGCTTCTGGAATATCTGATATTAAATAAAGACATTGTTGTTTCAAAGGAACTGATAATTGAAAAGCTTTGGGGTTTCGATTCTGATGCGGAGGCTAACCATGTAGAGGTTTATGTTTCGTTTTTGAGAAAAAAACTCAAAAGAATACACTCAGGCATAAAAATAAACGCAATAAGAGGTATAGGATACAAAATTGTAATATAGAGGATTGTATATGTTTAAAAAACTAAGAAATAATTTTTTGATAACCAATATGGTTATTATCACTGCTTTTGTTATAGGCTGTTTTTCTGCAATATATATAACTACATATTCTTTTGTACAAAAAGATGTTGATATGAGATTGAATATGGCAGTTGAGCAATACAGAAACAGTATACACAGACCGGTGCGTGAGAAGCCGGAAAACAGAGCGATTCTGCCGGAATCGGCCGGCACTTCACCTGCGGATGACAGGAATAGAGATGATAGATTACCACCGGAGACGAGAGGCGGCGAACCGAGATCCGATATGTTCAGATCAGAAATTTCTGTTTATTGTGATAAGTCAGGAAATATTATCTCCGCACAATCGGTATTCAGCCCTGATGAATTTGATTATGGTGATAAAATCAAAGAGATAGCAACATCAAGGAAAGATAGAGGTAATGTTAATCTTGACGTTGATAGCTGGGCATATATGCGTGTCGGTTATAATGATGGGTATATTATTGCTTTTACAAAAAACGAGTCAGAACAAAATGTAATGTTCACACTTATGTTTGTGCTTGTATTTGTGGCACTTATATCAATAGCACTTTCATACATTATAAGCCGATTCAGTGCAAACCGTTCAATACGACCTATTGAGGAGGCGTATAATAAGCAGAAGCAGTTTATTGCTGATGCATCTCACGAGCTTCGTACTCCGCTTGCCAGTATAAGCGCAAATACAGATGTACTGCTTTCGAAGGATTGCAATGCAGATGAAAATAAGTGGCTTACATATATCAAAGAAGAAACAGAAAGAATGACAAACCTCACAAACGACCTGCTAATGCTTGCGAAATCCGATTCGTACGATAACAAAATAATTCTTTCGGAGATAGAATTTTCTGAGCTTTTGGAGGATTCGGTTCTTGAAGCGGAGGCAACCGCATTTGAGCGGGGGGTTGAACTCAACTCAGATATTGAAGCAAACATAAATGTATTGGCGACACATAGCGGCTTAAAACAGCTCGTGCTTATACTTATAGACAACGCAGTCAAGTATACAGAGCGTGGCGGAAGCATTAATATATTACTAAAAAGCGAAAACGGAAAAGCTGTCTTTACAGTGGAGAACCCCGGTACAATAAGCGCTGTAGATTTACCGCACATATTTGAGCGATTCTACCGTGCGGACAAATCAAGGGCGAGCAAGGGCTACGGACTCGGGCTTGCTATTGCAAAGAGCTTATGCAAAAGCTTCGGCGGCAGTATAGAGGCAAAGTCACTTGAGAATATGACAATATTTAAGGTGATACTGAACGAAAATAGCAGATAAGTGAGTATGTTTCAATTCATACTCACTTTTTGTATGTATAATCTTGCGGAAGAATAAGTTTTATGTTAAAATATTAGTGTTTCATAATGAAGGCGGTGTTGGTGATGGACAAAGTAATTAATATAGCCATATGTGATGATGACATTATTTTTTTGAATGAATTACACAAACGTGTTGCAGAGGTTTTAGTAGATGGCGAATGTCAATATAATATTATCAAGAAACATAACGGTTCTGAGTTGATAGAATATTGCGAGAATAATATAGTTGACATTGTACTTGCAGATATTGATATGCCTGATATGACGGGCTTTGACGCAATACAGGAACTGCAGAAGGAGCAGCCGGATTTGGCGGTGGTTTTTGTAACAGCACATGAGGAATACGCTTATCAGGCATATGACTACCAGCCGTTTTGGTTTGTAAGTAAAAGGCATATAGAGCGGATTGGTGATGTAATAAAAAAATTGTTGAGAAAAATAATTTACAGAAAAGATGAAAAGGAATGCATTTCTGTTATAACGGACAAGGTTATAAATATTAATATTAAAGAAACTATGTATTTTAAGAGTGATAAACATTATGTATCAGCATACAGATATGACGGGCAGAAAATTAAGTTCAGAGCCGGCATAAAAGAAATATATTCACAGTTAGCTGATGCAGGGTTTATTAATATACACAGAAGCTACATTGTTAATTGTCGATATATAGAAAGATTTAATTATGAGTATATAGTTCTGAAAAACGGAGAAAAAATTCCTGTTACACGTAAACAGGAAACAGTAAAAGAAGCACAAAAGAAATACGGCGAATTTATGAGGAAGATAAGATGGTAAATGCATTTGAGATAAGCATTAATTTTTTGGAAGAATTTATTGTTACGTGGTTTATTACTAAGTATTTCGGTTGTAAATACAGTGGCATAAAAAAACATGTCGGTTTTTTGATTGAGTGGATAACAGCAGCGCTTGTGATTACTTATTTGAATTCATTATATGTATATGAGGGTCTGTTTGGGCTTATATTCATATTAGTATATTTTATTTATTCATGCGTATTTTTAAAGGGAAATGTATATATAAAGCTATTTATAGCTGGTTTTGTGAATTGTGTTATATATTTTATTGCTCTTATTACTATATTGTGTGCAGGCATAGTTTTTGATACAAGTCACAGCGAGATTTTTGGTATGTCATCAGAGCGTATTATAGTAATAGCAGTGACAAAAACTTTATTGTGGGCGTTTTGTTTGGTAATGCTTAGATTTCGATTTAATGATGTTGGGAAGAAAAGAAATATAATTGCACTTATTATTATGCCGATAGTTTCACAGATATCAATGGTCGGAATTATGAATGTTTTCCTGAATAACAGCGATGTGAGCATAGATTTGCTTGTTGCTTGTAGTGGAGTTATGATTGCGAATATTTTGATATATTACTTCTTCATAAAAATCAACAGTGATGTAAGGCGTGAAGTGGAATATAGCATTTTGCAGCAAAAATACGAGAGTGATAAGCAACACGCTAAGGATATAGAAGAATTATATTCGGAAACCTGTAGCTTAAGGCATGATTTAATTTCACATTTTACAGCCATATCCGGACTTTTAGGCGAGGGCGAAACAAAGGTGAAAGAATATATAGAATCAGTTACCAACAATCATTTTAAAAAGATGAATAGCTTTATAAAAACAGGAAATGAATGCTTTGATGCCGTTGTTAACACTAAGGTGGGTATATGTGAAAAGATAGGAATATCTACTGAAATCCGTGTTATGAATAAATCATTGGATAAGTTGAAAAATGAAGAAATAGGCATTATTTTTGGAAATCTTTTTGATAATGCAATAGAGGCTGCTGAAAACTCTGATGAAAAGAGAATTGAGCTATATGTACAGACGCAGGATTCATATGTTTCAATTTATATGGCCAATACGATAGACAAATCAGTTCTTAAAGATAATCAGGATTTGATAACTACAAAGCAAGATAAAAAACATCATGGCTTTGGAACAAAAAATATAAAAAGAATA
>CAYMCT010000043.1:0-8857 GCA_964389075.1 uncultured Lachnospiraceae bacterium | reverse complement strand
CAATACTTATTACAGAGCCAATAAAAAAATCCCCGGGGAGACCGTGGGTATGGACCAGAATTCTACCTGCATATGCAGGTGGGTCGCTTCCCGACTGTTTTACAAGTCCACTGGCAGTCACAAAAGTGAAAGGAGGCATGTGCGCCACATTTCGGAGTAAGCATCCCGTATAAAAAGTGTTGGTAAAATAAATGATCCGTACACGAGAAACCCTAGGGTTATTTTTTATGTTCTTAGTATAACACAGAGATGTTGAAATTACAAGTGTTATTTCTTTACAGTTGGATTACATATGTGTTACGTTAATTATTCGCCCTGCTTTGCGAATTCTTCGTCACGCTTTACAAATTCGTCAAAAGCACGCTTTAATAACTCTTCGTCCTCAACCATAACGAGTTCGGCCTCTTCACTTTCGATATCGCCTTCAACCATCATAATAAGAATTTCATCAGATTCTTCTTCTGCAGGCAGACATTCAGCGAGTGCAAAGAATGTATGACCTTCAAATTCGTATACATCAATAGTTTCAAATTCGATTTCTACGCCGTTTTCGTCTTCTAAAATAATAATGTTATTTTCCATTTTTTTATTCCTGACCTTTCTGTCAAATTTTAAGATTTGCATCTCATATATCTATATTCTAATATATTTTGGGATAATTGTCAACTGTTATTTTGCCGCATCATATATGTTTCAAGTATAAGGCAGGCTGAAACTGTATCAATAACGTCCTTCCTCTTTTTACCCCTTGTGTTTGTGGCGTTGAGATACTGAGCGGCACCCATGGTTGTAAGACGCTCGTCAACAAATTCAATTTTACCCTTGTAGATTTCTTTAAGTTTTTCTGCAAACTTCATAGTTGCATCAACTCTGAACCCTTCAGAACCATCCATATTTCTTGGCTTGCCTATTACAATTGTGTCCGGACTATACTGCTTTATTATTGTATCAAGCTCTGCCATAAGAGTTTTTGAGCCTTTATTCTTGACTGTTCCAACGCCTTGTGCGGTTATTCCGAGTAAATCGCTTACCGCAACTCCAACTCTCGCATCGCCATAGTCTATACCGAGTATACGCATACTATTCCTCCTAATGTGTTAATTAATGTATTTATTTTACCATAAACAAGTAAAAAGTTCAACAAAATTTCATAATATATCTGTTGACATTATTAAAAAAAGTTTTATAATATAATTAGATGAAAATATATTAGTAATATATTGTTCAGAAAGGTAAGGAACATTATGAAAAAGAAATTGTTATTTATCTTTAATCCGAATTCGGGAAAGGGCAAAATAAAGAATATGCTCTTTGATGTGATTGATATTTTCACAAAGGAAGGGTTTGAAGTTACTACATACCCTACACAGCATCCGGCTGATTGTAAGGATCGTATTGCAGACTGTGAAGGCTTTGATCTGGTGGTGGTTTCCGGCGGTGACGGTACGCTCAATGAGGCTGTAAGCGGTATGCTTAATGTGGCTGCTGAAAAAAAGATACCTATAGGCTATATACCGGCAGGAACGATGAACGATTTTGCAACATCAAACAGCATACCAAAAACAATAGAGGATGCAGCTATGTCAATAGCACAGGGTGATGCTGTCACATATGATATAGGTCTGTTTAATGATGAAATATTTATTTACGTTGCGGCATTTGGTGCGTTTACAGACGTGTCATACGACACATCGCAGACCACAAAAAATATACTTGGACCTGCAGCTTATGTAATTGAAGCGTTAAAGAAGCTTACCAAAATCGAGGGTGTAAGGACCAGAATTGAAACCGTAGAAGGTGAGATAATAAATGAAGATGTCCTGTTATGCCTTGTAATGAATTCTACGAGCGTTGCCGGGTTTGAAATCGGAGATTTTTATGATATAGACACAAATGACGGTGTTTTTGAGCTTGTAATAATATCAAAAAACGAGAGTATATTAGACATTCCCAATATTATAACTTCAATTAAGAACGGTGTAAAGGAATGTCCGGGTATGCGTATAATATCAACAAAGGGGGCTGTTATCGAAACGGAAAAGCCGGTAAACTGGACGCTTGACGGAGAATTCGGCGGCGAAACAGATGCTGTAAATTTTGCGGTTAAGCAAAGTGCTGTTGAATTTATAATTAGTAATAAATAACAATTAATGTTGTAAAATGCAATTATTTTTCAGTGCGAGTCATAATTGAAAAGTATTATAAAATATGGTAAAATTATGCTATTATCTGATTATGGAGGATTATTGATGGAACATATTGCAACGTCGTTAGTAAACACATTGAGCGGATGGGGTGTACATCCGCAGATAATTACAGTTTTAATATCTATGATTCCGCTTCTTGAGCTGAGAGGAAGTATAATTGTAGCAGGCGGTATTCTGAAGCTGCCGTTTTTTCAGACGTTTATAGCTGCAATAATAGGAAATATGCTTCCGATACCGTTTATTCTTCTGTTCATCAGAAAAATTTTTGACTGGATGAAAAAAGTGCCGAAAATCAATAAATTTCCGGACTGGATAGAGAATAAAGCAATGAAAAAGTCGGATCAAATTGAAAAGTACGGTTATTTGGGCTTGCTTTTGTTCGTTGCAATACCGTTACCGGGCACAGGTGCGTGGACGGGTGCTTTATTGGCAGTGCTGCTTAATATGAAGCCTGTGAAGAGCTTGTTTTTTATATTCCTTGGCGTATTCGTAGCCGGACTGATAATGTCGCTTCTGAGCTTCGGAATAATACAGCAGCTTTTATATTGATTTTTAAGGATGCTACGGCATCCTTTTTTCGTTTAAATAGCAAAAAACACTTTACAAAAAGCAAAAAAAAGGGTATAATATAATTGTATATTTATAGTCAGAATATAGGAGGATTTTAATGTCGTATTTATTGGATAAGTTAATAATGATACCTATAGTATTGATTTCGCTTACATTCCATGAATTCTCTCACGGCTGGGTTTCGTCAAAGCTTGGCGATCCTACTCCGAGAGCGACCGGAAGGCTGACGCTTAATCCTATGTCGCATCTGGACCCGTTAGGTGCAGTGCTGATGGTGCTTACCGGCTTCGGTTGGGCAAAGCCTGTTCAGATTAATGCAAGATATTACAAAAACCCAAAATGGGGAATGGCAATAACTGCGGCGGCAGGACCGTTGTCAAATCTACTCCTTGCATTTGTCAGTCTGCTGATTTACACATTGGTTTGTATTGTATCGTTAAAAACAGGAGTTATAGGTTATCAGGTTCTGAATACAACGGCAAATATACTTGTAAGCTTTGCATACGTAAATCTGTGCTTTATGATATTTAATCTTATACCTATCCCACCGTTGGACGGCTCAAGGATAGCAGGACTGTTTCTGTCAAATTCTGCGTATTTCAAGCTGCAGAGATTTGAACAGTATAGCTTTATCGTAATCATAGCACTTTCGCTTCTGAATGTGTTTGATGTGGTTATCGGTACGGGTGTTAATATTGTATTAAGCGGGATAATGTCAGTGTGTTCGGCACTTGCACAATTGGTGATTTAATGGAAGAATTAAAATATAAATTAGAAAGCTTTGAGGGCCCGCTTGATCTGCTTCTTACGCTTATCAAAAGGAATAAAGTAAGCATCTGGGATATTCCTATAGTGGAGATAACAGACCAGTACCTTGAAGCCATAGAAGGTATAGAGAAATCAAAGCTGGACGATACAAGTGAGTTTATAGTCCTTGCATCGCAGCTGTTGTACATAAAATCAAAAATGCTTCTTCCAAAGGATGAAGAGGAAGAAGATGAAGAAGACCCTCGTGAAGAGCTTGCACGCAGACTTTACGAATACAAGAAGATTAAAGAGGCATCGCAGGAGATGCGCAAGAGTGAGTTTTCTTCAAAGCATATGATATTCAGAGAAGAGGAAAATATAAAATTTCCGGTACCTGAATACAGACGTCATCACGAGCTTTCAGAGCTTGCTGATGCCTTTAATAGCATCTATCAAAGACGTATCCGTAAAGCAAAGCCTGAAAAACGTGCGTTCTCAGGAATTGTAGGCCGTGAAAAGGTATCGGTAGACGATATGGTAGAAAAGGTATGCAAGGTGTTGAAGCGTAACAGAAGGGTGAATTTCTCATCACTGTTCCGTGAAGAAGATTCAAAACCGGAAATGATAGCTACATTTCTTGCTGTGCTTGAAATGATAAAGCTTGACAGAATCCGTGCCGATTATGATGAGGATTTGGGAGAATTCATCATTACGAATGTTGCACGGACACCTGAAAACTAATTGAAAGGATAAATTCTGATGGATAACATAAAATATGCCATAGAGGGTATATTATTTGCTGCCGGAGAACCGGTTAAAGCGGCTAAGCTTGCGGTTGTACTTGAAAAGACAGTTGACGAGGTTGAACAGGCGGTAACAGAGCTGAAAGAAGAATATAACCGTGAACACAGAGGTTTTAATATAATTGATATATCCGACGGATACCAGATATGTTCAAGACCGGAATACTATACATACATCCGTGAAATACTTGGCGAGCAAAGAAACCAGCCGTTATCGAATGCCGCAATGGAAGCACTTGCGATAATTGCGTATAAACAGCCGGTAACAAGAGGTATGATTGAAAAGGTTCGGGGTGTTAACTCGGACGGATGTGTTAACAGACTGTACGAGCGTGGCTTGATTGAAGAAGCCGGCAGACTGGACGCTCCGGGACGACCTGTTTTGTACAGAACAACAGATACGTTCCTGCGTTGTTTCGGACTTAGAACGCCGAGAGATTTGCCTCCGATAAACTTCAAAAATACGATGCCCGAACTGGTGGAGACCGGAGAGCAATTATCGTTGGAAGAGGCACAGGACGTAGAAGAAGGCTCATTATCTGGAGAATAAAAGGAGATGAACAGATGACGGCATTAATTGTAATATCCATAATTATAGCAGTTCTTGCGCTCATACTGTTAATCCCAATAAGATTTAGAGTGTTTCTGATGTACAGCGATGACGGTGTTGTCAGTGATATGGCTTTGAAATACGGATTCATACGGATTCCGACTCAAAAAAAGCAAAAAGCTGAAACGGCAGAAGAAAAGCCAAAGAAACCAAAATCGAGTATGATGAAGGTGCTGCCGAAATTCATAATACAGAACCTGGAGAATATTAAAGATGTTTTATCGGAGATACTAAAACATCTGCTATCAAAGACTGTCCGGGTAGACAAGCTGTATATAAATTCTGTACTTGGCTTTGACGATGCTATGAATACGGGTATTATTTACGGAGCTGTATCGGGCGTTGTCTACAATATAGCAGGGGCAATGGACCGGGGGATGAAGCTGAAAAAACACGATATTACGATAAAACCTGATTTTAATGTTCCGCATATTATAGCGGAGATTGAGCTCATAATAAGTACAAATATATTTAATGCAATAGTAATTGCAGTTGTTGCGGTTATGCGGGTATGGCCGCTGTATAGGAAACTAAAAAAGATGACAGGAGAGAAGAATAATGGCAAATCCGATTAAAGACCTTGTTGAATCAGCAATTAATTCATTGAACGGTATGTTCACTGCAGAAAGTGTAATAGGTGATGCGGTAACCGCAGCTGACGGAACTATGATTTTGCCTATTGCAAAGGTATCGTTTGGTGTTGGCGGCGGCGGAAGCGAGTTCAAAGCAACTGATGCAGAGGGTAATAATCTTTTTGGCGGCGGTATAGGCGCAGGTGCATCAATAAAGCCTGAAGGTTTTTTGGTTATAACAAAAAGCGGAAGCATAAGATTTGTGTCTACTAATGAAAACCACGGCGCCGTTGATAAGCTTATAGACTATGCACCGGATATGATTAATAAGCTGACAACAATTTTTGGAAAGAAAAAGGATAACGAGGAAGTATGATTACATTAAAGGATAAAATACTCTCAGGTGTTATGAAGCCTACACGCTATACGGGTGGAGAATTAAATGCAGTAATAAAAGACCCGGCGAAGGTTGATATACGTTTTGGATTCTGCTTCCCTGATGTGTACGAAATAGCAATGTCGCATCTGGGACTTAAAATAATTTACCATACGCTGAATAACCGTGAGGACACATACTGTGAGCGTGTTTTTGCTCCGTGGGCAGATATGGAAGCAGAAATGAAAAAGCACGGAATGAAGCTTTTTGCTCTGGAATCGGGAGATGAAGTGACCCATTTTGATATTCTTGGTTTTACTTTGCAGTATGAGCTTTCGTATTCAAATATTGTTAATATGCTAAAGCTTGCTGAAATCCCCTTGATGGCAAGTGAGCGTGGTGAAGAATATCCTGTTATTTACGGCGGCGGTCCGTGTGCATACAATGCAGAGCCGATTGCCGACATATTTGATTTCTTTATGCTCGGCGAGGGTGAGGAGCAGGTTCACGAAACAATGGACGTTCTGAAGCAGTGGAAAAAAGAAGGGAAGAAATCCAAAAAAGAACTCTTGGAACGTCTTGTTAAAATAGAGGGTATATATGTCCCGTCGTTCTATGATGTTGAATATAATGATGACGGAACCGTAAAGTCTGTAAAGCCTAATAATCCAAGCACACCGGAAATGATAAGAAAACGTATTGTTAACGACTTTGACAAGACTTATGCTCCGGACACTATAATAGTACCGTTTGGTGAGGTTGTGCACGACAGAGTGATGCTTGAGGTAATGCGTGGCTGCATGCGCGGTTGCCGTTTCTGTCAGGCAGGTTACATCTACCGCCCGTTGCGTGAGCGTGAGCCGGATACCTTGTTAGGGCTTGCTGACAATTTGTTGTCGTGCAGCGGTTTTGATGAGATTTCACTATCATCACTTTCAACAAGTGATTTTTCAGGCTTGCCGAAGCTGACAGACGGATTGCTTGATATAACAGAAAAGAAAAAAATCGGTTTATCACTGCCGTCGCTCAGAATTGATAATTTTTCGCTGGAGCTTATGGAAAAGGTACAGAAGGTTCGTAAAAGCGGTATAACCTTCGCACCGGAGGCTGGCACACAACGGTTGCGTGATGTGATAAACAAAAATATTACCGAGGAAAATATCGTTCAGTCAACAGCACTGCTTTTTGCTGGTGGCTGGACAAACGTCAAGCTGTATTGTATGATTGGTCTGCCGACAGAAACCGATACAGATGTAAAGGGTATTGCGGAGCTTGCAGGCAGAGTGCTTGATGTATATTTTGCTATTCCGAAAGAGGAAAGAGCAAAGAATATTAACATTACAATAAGCACTTCATCGTTTGTACCTAAGCCGTTTACGGCATTCCAGTGGTTCCCGATGAATTCACGTGGTGAGCTTATAAGAAAACAACAGCTTATAAAAGAAAGTGTACCGTCAAAGCGGATACGTTACACATACCACGATAACAAAACAAGCTATCTTGAGGGTGTATTCGCACGTGGCGACAGACGTTTGTGTAAGTCTATTATCCGTGCGGTTGAGCTTGGCTGTAAGTTTGACGGCTGGGGTGAATTTTTCGACTTTGATAAGTGGATGCAGGCTTTTGATGAAACAGGAATAGACCCTGACTTCTACACAGCACGTGAGCGTTCGTATGAGGAGGTTCTTCCGTGGGATCATATTGATGCAGGAATAACAAAACAATTCCTTATGAACGAGAATGAGCGTGCGAAAGCAGAAACCACAACTCCGCATTGCCGTGAAAAATGCTCGAACTGCGGAGCGGGGCGGTTTGGAAGCGGTGTATGTACAGAGAAAAGAGGTAAGTGAATGGCTAAGTATGTAATTAAATACGGCAGAGATGACCGTGTTAAGTTCATTTCGCATCTTGACTTTGTACGGTGCTTTCACAGGGCGGTAAGACGCTCTGCATTGAATTTTGAATTTTCGCAGGGATTTAATCCGCATCCGGTGATGACTATTGCTCAACCGTTACCGGTAGGTGTAACGAGTGAATGTGAATATATGAAGGTAGGTCTTGTAACAGAGCTTGACGAAGGTGGAATACTCACCGAGCTCAATAATTCAATGCCGCCCGGCTTTAAGATTTATGGCGTACATAAGCTGGAGGCAAAGGAAATTGATCTTACGAAAATTGATAAGGCTGAATATTTTGTAGAAATAGAATGTAACAAAGAAGCCACCTCAATTCTTGAAAACGATGAGCTTATCGTTCCGAAAAAGACAAAGAGCGGAATAAAGGATTCTGACATACGCCCGCATATTTTTGAGATGGAAATGCTTGGGTTTGACAATGGAATTCAAAAAATGAGATTGGTTGTTTCATGCGGCAGTATGTACAATCTGAAACCGGAAACTGTTGTTGCTGCAATGGAAAAGTATTGTGACGGATACGAGGCATCTTTTGTTGCCGCACATAGAAAGCGTATGCTTATAGGCGGCAAAGACGTAATGTGACTGAGAGGAGCAGGGAAATGATAGTAATTGTGGCTGATTTTAAGGTGAAGCCGGATTGTGTGGATAAATTTATACGTCTGGCTGCCGACTGTACACGTGATACACGTAAAGAAAACGGCAACCTGTCCTATAAGGTTTTTCAGGGCAGAGAAGACAAGTGTAAATTCACTTTTATTGAGGAATGGCTTAACGATGTAGCAATCGAAAAGCATAACGAAGCACCGCACTTTAAATTGTTTATAGACTCTATCTCGTCATTGATTAACGGCGAGCCTTCAATTAAACAAATAATGCGTGTACCGGCAATAAGATAAAATAACCGCCGTATGCCAGTGATGGATACGGCGTATTTTTTTGGAGGATATATGGCAATTTTTACTATAGGCGATTTGCATTTGCCGCTTGGTATTGATAAGCCGATGAATGTGTTCGGGAAGAACTGGGATAACTACGTGGAAAGAATACAAAACCAGT
>CAYMCT010000042.1:0-8874 GCA_964389075.1 uncultured Lachnospiraceae bacterium | reverse complement strand
ATATCGCCAAATTAAGATAGCCAAAGCTATAACTATAGAAATTATAGTTACCCAAATAATACTTTTCTTTTTCATATGCTCCTCCAATCTTTCGACAATATACGACATATTTATATAATTCGTGTCAGGTTAGGACTGAAAAATATTGCTTTTAAAAATGTCTATTTGGAATCAATAACTTTTATGATTTTACCTTTTCGTACAACCTTGGTTTGTGTATCTTTAGGCCACTCTGTAAGTTTTTCTGACTTTTCCAATTCTTCTTTCAAAAGCCTTTCTATTTCCTCAATGGATAGTCCTGAATCAATATAATGACCATCGTAATAACTTTCTATAACTTTTTTCTTCATATTTTCCCTCTTTTTAACAATATTCGACATCCCATATACCCTCGTGTCAAGTCTGAGCAAAAAAATTATTCTTTAAATAATTTTAATTTATTTTCAGGAATATTGTGTTCCCACCAACATTGCAAAGCAATGTTGGTGATGCGGAAGTTTAACCTATTTTTCGCTATGACAGCGGAAAATTTTCGTAGATTGTGCGTTTAAGCGAGCGAGGCTATACATTAGTATGCGAGCCGAGCTTAAACGTGCGAGATGCGGAAATTTAACCTGTCAAATCGTCTATAGCTAATTTTGCCGCCGCCTGTTCTGCTTCCTTTTTGCTGTGTCCGGTAGCAGTGTTGCACGGCTCACCGTTTATAACCACCTGAACGGTGAAACGGCGTTCGTGCTCACGTCCTTCTTCGCTGACGGTGCGGTACTTAACACTGCCCTTGCCGTCCTTTTGTACAATCTCCTGCAAGGTGGTTTTATAGTCACGGTACAGCTTGCCGGCAAGCACGTCCTCAATCTTATCCGCCATAAGCGGAAGAAGCCAGTCACGTGCCGCATCAAATCCGGCATCAAGATAAATCGAGCCAAGCACTGCCTCGAACGCATCTGATATAACAGACGGACGCTTTCTGCCGCCGGTTCTGTCCTCACCTCTGCCCAGGAAAACCAATTCGTTAAGCGAAATCTTCTGTGCAACCTCTGCAAGCGAGCGTTCGCAAACGAGCGTGGCACGGAACTTTGAGAGGTCGCCCTCGTTCACGTTCTCCATTCGTTTATATATGAACTCGCTTATAATAATGCTGAGCACCGAATCACCCAGAAATTCAAGACGTTCGTTGTTACGTGTATGGTTTTCGTTGGCATAGGAGCTGTGCGTAAGTGCTGTATTTAAGAGTGAAATATCCTTAAATTTGTATCCTATTTTCTTTTCTGCGTCTGTCATTATTTGCTCCTTTCACAAAATTATTAGCCTTAAATAAAACACTCAAAGGGGTTGCCATTTGCGACAGCCCCTTTAAAATATTAGTCTGTATATTTCTTAAATACGATTGTTGCGTTATGACCGCCAAAACCAAGTGAGTTACTCATTGCATATGTTACCTCCTGATTTCTGCCCTCGTTAGGTACGATATCGAGGTCGCAGTCGGGGTCAGGCGTTTCGTAGTTAATAGTTGCCGGAATATAGCTGTCCCTGATAGCGTTTGCACATACAATCGCCTCAATAGCACCTGCGGCACCGAGCATATGACCTGTCATTGACTTGGTCGATGACACAGCCACATCATATGCAGCATCGCCGAACACCTTCTTGATAGCCTGTGTTTCGAACTGGTCGTTGTACTTGGTTGATGTGCCGTGAGCATTGATATATGTTATATCCTTCGGCTCTGCACCTGCGTCCTTGATAGCAAGCTCCATAGCCTTTGCGCCGCCTTCGCCGCCCGGTATAGGGCTTGTGATGTGGTAAGCATCATCAGTTGCGCCGTAGCCGACCATCTCACAGATGATGTTGGCACCTCTTGCCTTTGCGTGCTCAAGCTCTTCAAGAATAATGAACGCAGCACCCTCACTAAGCACGAAACCGTCACGGTTAAGGTCGAACGGCTTTGATGCGTGCTTAGGATCGTCGTTATTGGTTGACATAGCCTTCATATTACAGAAGCCTGCGAAAGCAGTAGGAGCAACCGTAGCCTCAGCACCGCCTGCAATGATAACATCGTTATCGCCGTACTGGATATGACGGAACGCCGTACCGATAGCGTTTGTACTCGACGCACAGGCTGTAACAACAGTTTCGTTTACACCCTTTGCATTGAACTTTATAGCAATCTGGCACGGAGCAATATTGCCTATCATCATCGGGATAAAGAACGGACTTACTCTGCCCGGACCCTTTTCCATATAATTAGTATGCTGTTCCTCGAATGTAAGGATACCGCCAATACCTGAGCCTGTTATACAGCCGACACGCCACGGGTCTTCCTTTTCCATATCAAGCCCAGAATCACTGACAGCCTCTGATGCGGCTATAAGAGCAAGCTGTGTAAATCTGTCCATTTTACGAGCTTCCTTTTTGTCGATGAATTCAGTCACGTCAAGGTCCTTAATTTCGCCGGCGATTTTTGTTTTGTAATCAGTAGTATCGAAAGCTGTTACATAATCAACGCCGTTAACACCGGCCTTGATGTTCTGCCAGAAAGTTTTTGCATCATTACCGATTGGGGTTACAGCACCCACTCCGGTTACTACAACTCTTTTCATTGTATCTGCCTCCTGTTTTTATGGTTATATATATAAACCGTATATACGGTAAAATAATCTGAGTTTTAAGACGGCAGAGCGTCCACACGGACGCTCATTCGTCTATGTGAAAATCACACATTACGCATTAGCGCTCATTTCTTTTATATAGTTTACAGCATCGCCGACTGTACGGATTTTTTCAGCATCCTCGTCCGGAATCTCAACGTCAAACTCTGTTTCAAGACCCATAATAAGCTCTACAAGATCCAATGAATCTGCGCCAAGATCGTCGATGAATGAAGCCTCCATAGTTACAGCGTTTTCATCAGCGCCTAACTGGTCAACGATAACTTCCTTTACTCTCTCAAAATCTTCCATTTGTTGCACCTCCTTTCAAGTTGTGTAACGGATTTGCGGAAAAATTCCGCAGCACCAATGGTTATAGTATATATTAATTCCCCGGTGTGACGCCTTATCGTGCCACAAAATTAACAGAGAAATTTATATATCATAAGTAATTACATAACGAGTCCGCCATCTACGCTGATGCACTGACCTGTTATGTATGATGACATATCTGATGCAAGGAATGCAACAGTATCGGCAATGTTATCAACCTTACCGAACTTACCGAGCGGAATAGCATCGAAATAAGTCTTTTTAACATCGTCAGGGAGCTGGTCTGTCATAGCAGACTCGATAAAGCCCGGAGCAACTGCGTTACAACGGATACCTCTTGATGCGAACTCCTTTGCAGTAGTCTTTGTAAGACCTATAAGACCTGCCTTTGACGCAACATAGTTAGCCTGACCTGCGTTGCCCATAACACCAACGATTGATGCGATGTTGATGATAGCACCGCCCTTGTTTTTCATCATCGGACGTGCAACCGTCTTGATACAGTTGAAAGCACCCTTGAGGTTGATGTCCATAACGAGGTCCCAGTCGTCCTCGCTCATACGGAGCATAAGTCCGTCTCTCGTAACGCCGGCGTTGTTTACGAAAATATCAACACTGCCGAACTCCTTAACAGTACCGTCAACGAGCGCCTTAACATCGTCGATGTTTCTCACGTCGCCCTTGATACAGATTGAGCCGACACCCAGTGCCTTAATCTCCTCACAGGTAGCATCAGCGTCTGTTGACTGCGGAATGTCGTTTATAACAACATTAGCGCCGTATGATGCAAGCTTGAGTGCGATTGCCTTACCAATACCCCTGCCGGAGCCTGTTACGATTGCTGTTTTACCCTTTAACATAGTTATTCTCCTCCTTATGCAAGACCTTCAATAGTTTTATTGAGTGATTCAATATCCTCGACATTGAATACTTTTGCGTCCTTATCAATCTTCTTCATAAAGCCTGATAAAGCCTTGCCCGGACCGATTTCGATGAATGTATCGACACCGTCAGCAAGCATACGTCTTATAGATTCCTCCCATAGCACAGAGCTTGAAACCTGAGCCTTGAGGATTGATTTGATTTCGTTCTTGTCCTTTATATAGTCAGCAGTTACGTTTGTGATAACAGGCACCTGCATATCATAAACCTCAACCGACTCCATTTCCTTAGCAAGCTTTTCGCCTGCGCCCTCAAGCAGCGCACAGTGGAACGGAGCAGAAACATCGAGCATAATCGCACGCTTTGCGCCCATTTCCTTGGCGATTTCACAGCACTTTTCTACAGCCTTAACCTCGCCCGAAACAACTATCTGTCCCGGACAGTTAAAGTTAGCACCCGTACAAACACCCTCTGCTGATGCGCTCTTTGCCGCCTCACGGACTTCCTCAGCCGTAAGACCAAGTATAGCCGCCATTGCGCCCTTGCCCACAGGAACCTCCTCCTGCATATACTTACCTCTTTTTCTCACGAGCTTAACCGCATCGGCAAACTTCATTGAGCCTGCACAAACGTGAGCGGTGTACTCGCCGAGGCTAAGACCTGCAACAACATCAGGCTTTATACCCTTTTCCTCAAGTACACGAAGTGCAGCAACACTCATCGTAACGATAGTAGGCTGTGTGTTCTCGGTAATCATAAGGGTTTCCTTATCACCGCCAAAAATCATATCCTTTATATCGAAGCCGAGTGCCTCTGATGCCTCGTTAAATACTGCATCAGCGCACGCAAAGTTCTCGGCAAGCTCCTTACCCATTCCGGGCGCCTGCGAGCCCTGACCTGCGAACAAAAATGCTATCTTACTCATTAATCTTTTCTCCTGTTATATCTTTTCCTTAATATTAGCCAACACTGAATCTATCTCTTCAAAATAGCTCTTTATAATATCGGCACACGGCTCAATTCCCTTTACCATAGCCGCACTCTGACCTGCCATAAGCGAGCCCATCTGAACGTCGCCCTCGGCAAACGCACGACGCAGACCGCCAACACCCAGCTGCTCGATTTCCTCAAACGATGCACCCTCTTTTTCAAGACGGTCATACTCACGTGTGAGCTTGTTCTTGAGCGCACGAACCGGCGCACCTGTTGATCTGCCTGTAACAACCGCATCACGGTCCTTAGCCTTGACAACAGCCTGCTTATAGTTCTCGTGAGCGATACACTCGTCTGCACAGATAAATCTTGTACCAACCTGAATACCCTCTGCACCGAGTGCGAATGCCGCAACAGCACCACGAACATCAGCGATACCGCCGGCACATACTACCGGAACAGAAACAGCATCAGCCACCTGCGGTGTAAGACACATCGTAGTGATTTCGCCTATGTGACCGCCTGCCTCAGTACCCTCGGCAATGATTGCGTCAGCACCCATTTTCTCCATCTTCTGCGCCATAGCCACGCTTGCGATAACCGGCAGAACCTTAATCCCTGCCGCCTTTAGTGGTTCCATATACTTACCCGGATTACCTGCACCGGTTGCAACAACAGCCGGCTTTTCCTCGATAACCACCTGCATAACCTCTTCAGCAAACGGTGACATAAGCATAACGTTTACGCCGAACGGCTTATCGGTAAGCTCACGGCACTTTTTAATCTGCGCTCTTACAACGTCAGCCGGAGCGCCGCCTGCAGCGATAAGACCAAGACCGCCGCCGTTTGAAACAGCCGCAGCAAGCTCTGCAGTAGCCACCCATGCCATACCGCCCTGAATTATCGGATATTCAATTCCGAGTAGTTCACATAATCTATTTTTCATAATATACAAGCTCCTTTTAAAATTCCAACAAAGCCGCACCCCATGTAAGACCGCCGCCGAAGCCTACAAGAATAATCTTGTCACCACGACTAATGATACCTGACTCTTTAGCCTCAGTAAGGGCAACCGGAATACATGATGCTGATGTGTTACCGTACTTTTCAAGGGTAAGCAATATCTTATCCTGACTAATACCCATTCTCTTTATGGCACTGTCTACAATTCTGTAGTTAGCCTGATGCGGAATAACAAGCTTGATGTCATCATAAGTAAGACCTGCCTTTGCAAGCACAGCATCTGATGAATCAGCCATCGCCTTAACAGCGAACTTCATAACAGTCTGACCTGCCATCCAGACAGTTTCCTTACGCTTGCTAACTCTCTGCTCAAGCTCTTCCTCGTCGTTTCTGAACGCAAGGCTTGTGATAGCCTTCGAGCCTGTGCCGTCGGCACCGATTTCGGATGCGATAATGCCCGGCTTATCGTCTGATGCCGAAACAACCGCCGCACCTGCCGCATCACCGAAGAGTATGCAGGTACCTCTGTCCTTATAGTCAGTAGCCTTTGTAAGTACGTCTGCACATACCACAAGAATGTTCTTATAGGTTCCGCTCTTTATGAACTGGTCAGCGATAACAAGACCTGTTATAAAGCTTGAACAAGCCGCATTATAATCGAACGCCGCCGCATTAACAGCGCCGAGCTGCTCCTGAACAACGCACGCACATGACGGTGTGAAATAATCAGGAGTAACAGTAGCGAGTATAATAAGGTCGAGGTCGGTTGCCTCTATACCTGCATCAAGAAGTGCATTTCTTGCCGCCTTTACAGCGAGGTCTGTGGTGTACTCGTCAGGAGCGGAAACGTGACGTTCCTTTATGCCGGTACGTCTTGTAATCCACTCATCGTCAGTTTCGACAATGCTCTCCATATATGCGTTATCGTAAATCTTTTCAGGTATATATTTACCTACACCCTTAATTATTGTATTAGGCATCTTCAATTTCCTCCATACTGCTGATTTTTTCAGTTATCTGATTAATTACATCTGTTTCAACAAACAGCTTTGCCTGTCTGATTGCATTGAACACAGCAAGTGCATCTGATGAGCCGTGACCCTTAATAACCGGACTCTTACAGCCGAGCAGCGGAGCGCCGCCGTATTCACGGTAGTCCATCGTCTTTTTCATATCCTTAATGCCGCCGTAAACGCACAAAGCACCGAGGTAAGACAGAGCATTCTTCTTAAACATACCGTTGAGCATATTACTGAACATTTTGCCCATACCCTCAACAGTCTTTAATACTACATTACCCACAAATCCGTCACAAACCATTACATCGGCAGTACCGAGCATAACATCACGCCCCTCAATGTTGCCGATAAAGTTAAACGGAGCAGTTTTCATAAACGGATAAGTTTTCTTGGTAAGCTCGTCACCCTTACCTTCCTCCTCGCCGTTTGAGATAAGACCAACGCTCGGAGCTTCTATACCCATTACGTTGTGCATATACACATCGCCCATAATACCGAACTGAACAAGATTAACAGGACGGCAGTTTGTGTTTGCACCTGCGTCAAGCAAAAGCTTTGGACCCTTTGCAGTCGGTAACGCCGTAGCGAGAGCCGGACGCATAATCCCCTTGATTCTTCCTACAATTAAAAGACCTGCAGCAAGCAGCGCACCTGTACTGCCCATTGACAGCATAGCGTCGCCCTCACCCTTTTTGAGCATATTAGCCGCAACAACAACAGACGCACCCTTCTTAGTACGAACCGCCTTAGCCGGCTCATCGTAGTTTGAGATAACCTCTGTTGCTTCAACTATTGAAATACGCTCTTTCGGATAGTCGTACTTTTTAAGCTCGTCCTCAATCACCTTCGGGTCGCCTATGAGAACTATATCTATACCAAATTCCTTTACTGCTTTTGCGGCAGCCTCAACGGGTGCCTGCGGAGCGTAATCGCCGCCCATTGCATCAATTAAAATCTTCACTAAGCTGTGTTTCCTTTCATATTTATATGTACGTTCAAGGAGAAAATCATTCAATAATTTCCAGCTTGAACTTACCCCTGAATACTTCCTTCATTTCAACCGAAATAATCACGTGCACTTCATAACCGCCGTCGTGCTCACGCAAAACCGTAGACTTCGCCACAAGCTTGTCCCCCATATGCACCTTTGCGGTATATTTAACATTTGCCACCTTAACGAGAGCCGCACTTGCATTGATAACGTTCAGGGCAAGATTTTCCGCAAACGCATAAATGCACTGACTCTTTACGATATCCGAATTTTTAAACAGCATTCCCGCATCAGTTTCAAGGATTGAAATACCGTTCTCGTAAAGCTTAAGGTCGAGCAGCTCGCCAACGCTTTCGCTGCTGTGAATTTCACCCTCTGCCGCAGACTTAACACGTTCTCTGTACTCAGCAATACCCAGCTCAGCACGGTCGTTACGGATTGTGGAGATACTCACGCAGCATTTCTGCGAAAGCTCCTCATCTTTAAGGAACGGGTTTTTACCAATAATCGACAGAATATATTCGTGTCTTTCCCGCTTAGACATACTCACAAAAACCCCTCCTTAAAACGGCAATTGGTAATTCGTATTAGTACCAGGTACTAAAACCATATAAATATATTATAAACCAACGTGTGGCGGATTGCAAGAGTATATTATAAATTCCCAAAAATATCGTCAAAAGCAACAAAACAAAAAAATATTTTTGGTATATTTAACGGTAATATATACAAGATAATGTGCATATTACCAACCCCAGCCACTGCATATTGGTATTAAGAATAAAGGGCAGCCGCAATAATGCGGTTAATGTGCCGTTTAAAATGGATGTGGGGTTTGAATAAGAGGGAACTGCTCCGTTAGTGCAGGTTGACGATTTTTTAAAAAATGAAGCAAATTTATTTACAAATGACGGGTATTATGATATAATTTGTATGCTACATTATACTCATATAATGGGTTAATTGTATTCTTTTGTATAATCACTGTAAAGTGTACGCAAATTAGGTAAAAGCGTACACTCTGACAAAACTTTACAGTGAAGTACAAGTGTGAGTATGGTGTAGCAACCTAAAGTCAGGGTTGTATGTTTTTCGGTGCATAGCC
>CAYMCT010000041.1:0-8893 GCA_964389075.1 uncultured Lachnospiraceae bacterium | reverse complement strand
CATATTTACAGCTCCTTGTAGAGGGAGGTATACCGGCACTGGCTATGTTTATTGCTGTTATAGTGATATATCTGCAAAACACACGCCGGATATTCAAACAGAGAAATAAGCACACGTTCAATTCCACAGTATCACTTGCGTTGGGTGCAGGTGTTGTCGGATTCCTGCTGCAGAGCTTGTTTGATTATACTTTTTACAATTACAGAGTAATGGCAGTGTTCTTTATGGTATTGGGAATAACGATGTGTTTCCGATATGTATGTGGGAGGAAGCACGAATGAAAAAAATAATTGAAGTATCGACCGATACAAATATCGGCGGCGCAGGCAAGTGCCTGATAACGCTTATTAAAAATTTTGATTACAGTAAATTCGGAGTAAAAGTTATTTTGCCGCCGGACAGCCTTTTAAAGCCTGAGCTTGAAAAACTCGGTGCTGAGGTTATCGAGGTGGAGGGAATTGCTGAAAAGTCACTTGATATTAAATCAATCCGTGAACTGAAAAGAATATTCATCGAAGAAAAACCCGATCTTGTTCATACCCATGCGAGTATGTCGGCGAGAATTGCTGCACGTCACGCAGGTGCAAAGGTGGTATATACAAGACACAGCGTATTTCCGCAGTCAAAGCTGCTTACGCATTTTCCGGGCAAGCAGATTAACGGAATGTTCAATAATTATTATGCCGACGGTATAATCGCCGTTGCAGAGGCTGCAAAGGAAAACCTTACCGATACCGGGGTGAAAGCTTCAAAGATAAAAGTGATTCTTAACGGTGTAGAAGGGCTTACTCCTGCATCTGAGGCAGAAAAAAATGAAATCAGAGAGCGGTTCGGTGTAAAGGGTAATGAAAAAGTAATCTCAATAGTTGCAAGGCTTGTAGACATAAAAGGTCACGATTATTTCATTGAAGCGGCAGATATGCTTCTGAAATCGGGCGTGAATGCAAAATTTTTCATTGCAGGTACCGGTCCGTATGAGGCTGAACTGAAGAAAAAGGTAAAGAATCTGGAACGTGAGGATAAAATCATATTCACAGGCTTTATATCTGATGTCGATAAGCTTATGAGCATAACCGACATACAGGTAAATGCATCGTTTGGCACGGAGGCAACGAGCCTTGCGTTGCTTGAGGGAATGAGCATTGGTGTTCCGGCTGTCGTTTCTGATTTTGGCGGGAATCCCGGCGTAATCAAAACCGGCGAAAACGGATATGTAGTACCGAAACAGAACTCAGCATCACTTAAAACGGCAATAGAAAAGCTTATTAATGATGAAGAGCTTTATAAAACGATGTCAGAACGCAGTAAAGAGATTTTTAATGAAATTTTTACCGCACAGGCAATGACTAAGAATACAGAAAATCTGTATATGAAAATAATGGATAAGGAGTAACGATATGGCAAACAAGAAAAAATGGACAGTTGTTGATACTGTGATAGTGATAGTTGCTGTAGTAGCAGTAGCAGGCTGTTACAAGATGTTCGGCGGCAAATTCAGCAGCGGCGAAAGCCGTACAATAACTGCAGAGATACTTCTCTCAAACAAAGAGCCTGCACTCTATGAGGCGATAGCGGTAGGTGAAGAGGTTACATTGAGCCTTACCGAAAAGGATTCGGGTATAGTAACCGATGTAAGATCAAACCCTGCCGAGATAATGACCTTCAGTGCAAACCACGGCGAATACCTTATAGAGTCAGACGAAAATAAGGTTGACATTTATGCAACAGTAGAAATGGAAGTTGAAGAAACTGACTATGCGTTTTTCGTAGGAAGCACATCAGTAAAGGTTGGCGAACCGATACCGTTCAGAGGAAAGGGCTATGCAGCCGAAGGCTATGTTATAGGAATTAACGAGGGGGAATAATGTTATGAATAAAAACGGAAAAATCAAAGGCAAATTCAATATTATTGACCTTCTTGTTATATTGCTTGTAATAGCTATGATTGGCGGAATTGTGATGAGATTCGGCAGCAGTATGACAACTGCAGTGCAGTCGGAAGAAGAATTTGAATATGTTATGCGTGTTGCGTCTGTAAGACAGTACACCATTGATGCACTTAACAAAAAGGGTGTTGTAACAGACAAGAACTCATCAATGAACCTTGGCGAGATTATTAATGTTGAATATGAGCCTGCTACAATGACATCACAAAATTCAGACGGTAAGCTTGTAGATGCATCGCTTCCTGACAGATACACTGCATTGGTTACAATCAGAACAACCGGTAAGGAATCAGACAACAGCTATATAACCGCTGATTCAAATGAGCTTTCAGTTGGCAGAACAACCGAGCTTTTCACTAAGTATGTTCATACTTCAGGCTCGATAGAGAGCGTTAAGAAAATAGAAGAATAAAAACTATCAGATTGAGAGGAAACAAGTTTATGTCAAACAAAACAATTGTAACAAGATTCGCACCGTCACCGACGGGATTTATGCATATAGGCAACCTCAGAACAGCACTGTATTCATATCTGCTTTCAAAGTCACAGGACGGAAAATTCATATTGCGAATTGAAGATACCGATCAGGTGCGCCTGGTAGAGGGTGCAACCGATGTTATTATTAAAACACTCGAAATGACAGGCATCGATTATGATGAGGGTCCTGTTGTGGGTGGAAATAACGGTCCGTATATTCAGAGCGAACGCTTGGCAATCTACAAGGAATACGCTGAAAAGCTTGTAGAGAGCGGTCATGCTTATTACTGCTTCTGTACAGCAGAGCGGCTTGAGTCGCTCAAGGACGAAAGAGGAATTGGCGGTTATGACGGTCACTGCCTTGAGCTTTCAAAGGAAGATATTGCCGAAAAGCTTGAAGCCGGTATTCCGTATGTTATTCGTCAGAAGATGCCATCAGAAGGAACGACATCATATTTTGACGAGGTATACGGTGAGGTGGCAATTGATAATTCAGAGCTGCGTGACCAGATTATGATAAAAGCAGACGGATATCCGACATATAACTTCTGCCACGTGGTAGATGACCACCTTATGGGCGTAACACACGTTGTAAGAGGTAACGAGTATCTGACATCTACGCCTAAATACTGTCTTTTATACGATGCATTCGGTTGGGAAAGACCGAAATACGTTCACCTGCCGCTGATGATGGGTAAGGATGCAGACGGCAACGTATCAAAGCTTTCGAAGCGACACGGTGCTGTAAGCTTCCAGGACCTTGTAGACAACGGCTATCTGCCGGAGGCGATTATAAACTACATTGCACTTCTCGGCTGGAGCCCTAAGGATTCAACAGAGGAATTCTTCACAATGTCGGATTTGAAACGAGTATTTTCGATAGAGGGACTGAGTAAATCTCCGGCAGTATTCGATTATGAAAAGCTGAAGTGGTTTAACTCGGAGTACATCAAGAAACTGCCTGAAGATATTTATCTTACAAAGGCATTGCCTGTTCTTGATGAGCTTTGCCCTGAATATGTAAACACACAGAAGCTTGCGGGACTGTTGCATAGCAGAATTGCAACATTCAGCGAGATTGCAGAACAAATCAGGTTCGTTGCAGAACGGTTACCGATGGAGCAGGATTTGTATGCTAACAAGAAGAATAAAACCACACCTGAGCTGTGTAAAACAATTCTTGAAGAGTGTTTGCCGATTCTTGAAAATTCCACAGACTGGGACAACGACACGTTGTTTGAGCTGCTGAAGGAGTATGCTGTAAATGCAGGATATAAGGCAGGCGCAGTAATGTGGGCAGTGCGTATAGCAATAGCACGTCAGGCGGTTACACCGGGCGGTGCAACAGAGCTTATGGAAGTGTTCGGCAAGGACGAAACAATAGCAAGAATCAAGGTTGCAATAGACGAGTTATAATGAAAAAGCCTCATAAACCGGAAGTTTATGAGGCTTTTGTTATCGTATCTGCAAGTCTGTTATATCTGCGTCAAAATCTTCGGGTACGTTTACAAGCCCGATTGTTTTTATGTGTGAGAGTGCATCTGCGTTATCTACGCAATCATTGGGATCGGCATAAATTTGTGCGACCTCAATTTTTGACTCATCAATATATTTTGCAAGAGGTCCGTTTTGTTTAACCATTTCCTGAGCAAAGAACTTAGCAATCATACTTCCGCCTATATCGTTTGTATGAGTGTAGTCACGGTTCTCACCAAGACATCGGAAAAACTGCCACGATTTCACCGGACCTGCCGTTTCAAAATAATCAGTTGTACGCTGCCACATATCGATGAATGTAATTCCAAGCTCATCTGCCGCCGCCTTTGCTGCATCACGGTAAGTGCCAAGCAGATTTTTGAGCTTCCCGTCTGCTTCAAAAATTATTCGATTGATTGGCGAGCATATAATCGGTGCTGCGCCTTTATCAAGTGCGATTTTTGCAAGCTTTATAAGATTGGCTTTATATCCGCCGAAAGCATCAAGCTCTGCGATTTTCTGATCATTATGCCCGAACTCGATTACCATATAATCACCCTGTTTTATTTTGTTCTCAAACGCAGTGAGGTTTGATTCCATAAATGCAGTTGTACACGAGCCTGACTGTGCATGGTTTGACACTGCAATGTTCGGTTTCGTAAGAATCGGGAACGCCTGCCCCCAACCGCAGAAGGTTGAAGTGGGCGAGTACGGATATTCTGACGGTTGATCCGTAACAGTGGAATCACCGCAGATATACACAACAGGCAATTCAACTGACTGTGCTGTTGCTGTTGCGGTAATATCACCGTCAGTTAGTATCTGTATTTTTATTTGCGATACATTTTCATATTCAGCTCCGTTAAAATGTCTGTCGCACACGTTTACAATGAATGTCTTTTCGTATTCATCGCCGGCTTTTATTTCATAATCACGTTCAACAAAAGTTCTGTGCTGTGAATATATATTAAATGTTGTATCGGTGTGAGCTTTGATATTAACGGTTATCTCATATGTGCCGTTAGGCGCATTGAGATTTATCTCAAGCGGTTCAAGTTCGTACGAGTTCATTATTTTACAATACCCTTTCTGAAAGCGTCTACAAGCGCACGCAGATCATCAATTTTTTTCTGCATTCTTCTGCCGCCGTCGGTATCCTCTACGAGAAGTCGTGAAGGTGCCGCATCAATAGTATCAAGAGATGAATATATATCATCATCTTTTGTTATTGCATTCTTTACAGACTCAAATGAATCATGTGCTGAAAGCAGAAGTCCGTGCGAGTTGAAAAGAAGTGTATATCCGGCAATGCCCGTCTGACTCTGGTACGCCTTAGAAAGACCTCCGTCTATTACGAGTAGCTTACCGCCAGCCTTAATCGGGCTTTCGCCTTTCTTTATTTTAACAGGAACGTGACCGTTTATAATATGCGAGAACTTGTTCGGGTCGATGCCAAACTCTGTAAGAATTTTTTCGCATATACCAGGTTTTGAAACCTGTTCATAGTATGGGTCTTTGATTTCTTCCCAAGCCTCTTTTTCTTCGATAAAATAGCGTTCAAACGAAGTCATTTTATTCTTGCCGTATACCGGCGAGCCTACACCGCACCAAAGATACCATAAAAAGTCTTCTCCGTATGCTTTTTCTTCACTTCCTGCTTTGCCGAAGTAGCCGACACGTGCAATCTGTTCGGCGCGGTCGAGCAAAGGCTTGCCGCTTACACGCATTCCTGCGATTTCATATTCAGCAAATTCGCCGTCTGATGTCATCGGGATACAACCGTGATAAAGCAGATTATTGTTGTATGCAAGATACATATTTCCTTTTGCGTAAATAAAACGTATGTGCTTGCGCAGCTTTTCCGAGTGCATAAACGATGAACGGAGCGACTGCATCAGCTCCTCTTCTGCTTCTGTGAGTGCATAAGGGTTTTTCGGGTCGATTGTCGGGAAATTGCTGTCAAGTAATTTGTAAGTCTTACCGTCAATTGTTATAGTTCCGTCATTATAATTTATTTTGTCGAGCATTAAATGATTTTCCATCAAAAACTCGGGATGATTCATTATAATCTGACCTTCGAGCTTAAAACGGATAATCGACATTGCCTTATGAAGCTTTGCCCAGAATTCCTCGTCATGCTTTGAAATTTCTACAGCATTCGGATTGTGTGGTATAAAACAGGTACAAGGGTCATCTGCATATGTTTCGAGCGCAAACATTGTAAGCGGACGCAGATTTATTCCGTATCCGTCCTCGATGCAGTCAAAGTTACAGTATTTTGTTGAAATTGCGATTACATTTGCAATACAGGCAAGCGAGCCTGCTGCCGCTCCCATCCATTCAACATCATGGTTGCCCCACTGAATATCAACATTGTGATAGTTTGAGAGTCTGTCAAGAATAAGATCGGCTCTCGGCCCTCTGTCAAAAATATCACCTATAATATGAAGCTTTCCGATTGCAAGGTTCTGTATAAGATGTGATATCTCCACTATGAAAGCGTCTGCCTGACCAAGCTCAACTATTGAGAGTATGCTCTGCGAATGATATTGTTCTTTATCTGACCCGAAATCGGTATCAGCGTGTAAAAGCTCGTCAATAATTCCGCCGAAGGTCTTAGGCAACAATTCACGCACCTTTGAACGGGTGTATTTTGATGCGACAAGACGGCATATCTCAATAAGACGGTACAGTGTTATTTTGTACCAGTCGTCAATATCGTCTGTTTCGGCTTTTATCAGCTCAAGCTTCTGTTCGGGGTAATAGATGATTGTAGAAAGTGTGTCACGCTCTTTCTCTGAAAGCGTGCGTGCAAAAATTGTGTCTATTTTATCCTTAATCACACCCGATGCATTTTTGAGGATATGTAAAAATGATTCGTGCTCACCGTGAATATCGCTCATAAAATGCTCAGTAAGCTTGGGCAGCTTCTTGTGCGATTCAAGCGAGATTATCTCGGCACACGCCGCCTGGATGGTGGGGTACTGTTGCTTTAATAACTGCAGATAATCAATGTTGTATTCCATAACGATTCCTCCTAAGAATACTCTTTCTAAGATAATTATACTACAAATAACCGAAAAAATAAAGTAAAATTTATAATATGACTCAAAAAAATTGGGAAATATAAACTTGCACAAAAACCGACTTAAAAATTTGTTTATTTAGTAGAAATGAATTATAGGTATTGAGAATAAAATGTCAATATGATATAATTTATGTATGAATGGTTAAAGAATGTTTACAAAAAAATGACATTGCGGACCCGTTATTTTGAGTAAGATAATCTTTAATCAAAAAACAGAAAGGGAGAGGATTAACTATGAGAAATTTCAAGAAAATCCTTGCATCGGCTACAGCAGTTGCACTTCTTTCATCTGCGTTTGCGGGTATGGCAGTACAGGCTGAAGTAGGCGATGTTTTAATGACACAGAACTTTGATGGTGAAACGGATAATACCTGGGGTAGTGCATCAAGAGGTAAGTGTGGTGTATCGTATATAGGTGTTGATACACTTTCAGAGGCGGTAACTGCAAATATGCCTGAAACAGTAACGGGCAATGTTATGTATTTCTATACAGATGAAGGTCAGAATCCTGCTGCAAAGTTTGATATGAAGCCGGAACTCAGTGCACCATCTGATGTTTACGGCGTATCATTTGATATGTACATAAGAAATGGTGCACATATTGGCGGTACAACCTACACAGACGAAAACGCTGACACTTGTGTATATACTGTGGGTATCGGTGAGGCTACAGGTGATTCAAGTGGAAATGCAACTGCAACAAATATGTTTGCATTTTCTGTAAAGGCTGGTTCTATAAGATATATTTCGAACGGAGAAATAATTGATACAGGTATCAACACAGGCGATGATGGTGTATGGGTAAAGGTTGATATTAAGTGTGATACGGTTAACAAAAAGTTCAGCGGTACAATTACACCTGCGGGTGGCGAAGCTGTTACAATAGAATCAACAGATTTTGCTGATAAAGCAGCAACAACTATTTCACAGCTTTATATGCAGTCAACAGGAAGCGGTCGATATAAAGGTCATGTAGATAACTATCTCGACAACTTCGTTGTAACAGAAGCTGTTGCTGACGTATATACTGATGTTGTTATCAACTTTGTTGATACTGACAATAATACTGTAAAGGATTCAATCACCGACAGAGGTGTTGTGGGTAATGCATATAATGTTGCAGATATGTATCTGGAAGCATTTGAAGCAGAAGATGCTACACAGTATTACAGCTATGTTTCGGGTGCTGAAGAAATCACAGTAGCAGAATCGGGTAATGAGATTACTTTGATATTCGAGCTTCTGGATAAGATTAACTACGAAGTAGTTGCAGAAACAGAGAATGGTATAAAGCTTGGAACTATAAAGACTGGTTATGTTATGCCGGGCGAAAAGGTAAGAGCTTATGCTGATTATGCTTTGGTATATGACGGTGTTGCATATGAAAGCAACACACAGGATATAAGCTATGAACCCACAGCAGATGCAGCAAATCAGGCGGTTCTGTTCACTCCTGTTGATGCAAATACAGCAGAGTATGATTTTGAAGACGGTGTAGCACTATTTGTTGGAAACGACCATATGACAGCAACTGTTGTTGACAGTGCAGCAGATGCAATCGTTCCTGAAGGTACAAAGGCTGTTAAGCTTACATCAGACAGTACAGCTGAATCGGCGTATGCATCAGCTGCGCTTAACATAAGCAGAATAACAGACGGCTACGGCAAGGTGGTTGTAAACTATGACAGCTATATCACAAGTGATGGTCGTATGAAGCTTAACCTTATGGATCAGGCAGTTTCGTCATCAGGTGATTCAGGCTTGTTCTGGACAGGTGTAAACAAGAGCGGCGGCTACAGAGTTGAAGGAACTCAGGCTGGCGGCGGCGACAAGTGGGTACACACAAGCGTAAGCATTGACTTTGATACAATGAAATTGTCATATATAATAACTGATGCAGAAACAG
>CAYMCT010000040.1:0-9012 GCA_964389075.1 uncultured Lachnospiraceae bacterium | reverse complement strand
ATCTTCATTTCCCCACGCCGCGTCAAAGGACAGTGCAACCTTCTTTTCCTCTGTAGGATTTACTCTTTTTATAGGTTCTGTAAACGGATTATTTGTTTTAATTCCTGCCTCTATCACCTTAACGGCACTGTCTGTATCCACATTGCCCACTATCACAAGCGACATATTTGAAAGGTTATAGAAGGTGTTATAGCATTTATAAAGATAACCCGCCGTAATTTGACTTATACTCTCCACAGTACCTGCAATTTCTTTTTTTACAGGATGCGAATTGTAAAGGCAGTTTATATAATTAAAGAACAGCTGCCAGCCCGGATTATCATCGTACATTCTGATTTCCTGACCGATTATTCCCTGTTCCTTTGCTACAGTTTCATCTGTATAATACGGACTCTGTACATAGTCCAGAAGCGTTGCAAGATTCTCCTCAAAATTTGACGTACAGGAAAATAGATATGCAGTTATATTAAACGAAGTGAATGCGTTTGCATTTCCGCCGTATTGCGAAAATTTGTCGAATACATTGCTTCCGTCAGGCTGGTCAAACATCTTATGTTCAAGATAATGAGCTATGCCGTCAGGTACGCTTGTAACCTCAGTTTCGCCCGGCACAATAAAATCCGAATCTACCGAGCCGTAGCGTGTACCGAAAATCGCATACGTTCCGCTGTAGCCTTTTTTAGGAATTATATATATACCCAGACCCGAGCTATGAGTACCGGTATACATCACTTCGCCCGTAAGATCGTTCTTTCTGAATTCAAGCTCCATTACGCTTCCTCCTTACCTTTCAGGAAATAAACAGTATCAAGCTGTAGCTTTCTTGCAACCTCTGCAACCTCATCAGGCGTTACCTTTTTGATGTTTTCTATATATGCATCAAGGGACAGGTTTGTTCCCTTAATTTTCTCGGTCAGATAATACACAGCCATTGCACGCTGATCGTCATAATACGAATTTAATGTGTTCACAATCGAACTGATGCTCGATACAAACTCGTGCTCTGAAATGTTTCCGCTGCGGATTTCTTCAAGCTGAACGAGTGTTTCGTCGTATGCTTTCCGGAAATTATCAAACTCTATTCCTGCATTTACAACAAGCATACCCTTTTGTTTTTCAAGCATTGATGAAGCATAATATGCAAGCGAGAGCTTTTCACGTACATTATTAAACAGCTTTGAATGAGCTCCTGCTCCGAATACACTGTTAAATACAGTAAGTGCATCACTGTATTCATCGCCCGGTTCAATATTTGTCAAAAATCCGAGTGCAAGCTTACCTTGTGCAACATCCATACTTTCGGTTACATTATTTATATCGCCCTCGTTTCGGCGTAATATTTCCGTTTTCGGCAGCTCCGCTTCCCCAAACTCAAGTTTGTCTGTATATGCACGAACTACATCTACAGCTTCGTCAATATCTGCACTGCCGCATATATAAATATCAATAACCGATGATGTGATTATTTTCTTATAGTATTCATAAAGACTCTTTTCGTCGATTTTTGAAAGACCTTCCTTATCGCCGAAACGGAGTATTGCAAAATCGGTACCGCGTGCGGTTTCCTGCTGACATCGGGTTGATGCATACTGACGTTTATCGTTCACAAATGAATCTATCCTATCAGCTGCATTGATTTTTTCCTGTTCGGTTATCACCTTGTCAAAGGCTCCGTTTACAATTTTTGGGGCAAAAATTGACGCCATTATAAGCTTCAAGGTATCAGCAACCAATTTTTCACCGTTCGGTGCAAAATCGTCAGATATTGTTTCAGCATCAAAATATATAACCTGGTCTTCTCCGAGCTTGATTACAGCCGCACCCATCGTTGCACCGTAAAGGTTCTCAAGGTACCTTGCGATTTCCTCACGGCTCGGGCAAAGCTCCGATGCACTCTTTAAAACCAGCGGAAGCAATGCATTGTACGATGCCTCCTCATAGTTAAGCGGTCTGTGTATGAATACCGACACAGCTGTTGTTTTGAGCTTTTTCATCTCAATAACATTTATGCTTATATTTTCATTGATTTTTATACTCTGCATTTAATATCACCTCTCACTACCCTACAAGACTTTCAATGTCACGGAAGGTTATGTTTTTATGCAATGCCATATTTATCCCGTTCGCAACGGTTTTTGACATTCTTTCTATTACAAGATCAATATCTTTTGTGGTTACCATAAGTGGTTCAAATTCCTTTGATAGCTCCTTGCCTGAAATAAGCTCAGCTGCAATCACCGTAGGTACACCTACCGCAATCACACGTACTCCCAGAGTATCACGGTTCAGCCCTTTCCGGTTGTTTCCTACGCCTGCACCGGGAGATATTCCCGTATCAGTTACCTGTATGGTGGAACATACTCTGTTTATATCAGCACCTGCCAATGCGTCTATTGCGATTATAACATCCGGCTTTACGTTTTCCGAGATACCTTTTACTATCTCTACGGTTTCTATACCCGTAGTACCCATTACACCGGGAGCTATAGCACACACACTTCCGTAATTTTCGTCAAGTGCTTCAGGCATATGTGCTTTAATATGAGTTGTTATTATAAGCTCGTCCACCGCAGCTGTACCCAATGCATCAGGCGTTATATCACGGTTTCCCAAACCGACCACAAGAGTTTTTTTACAGTCTTTGCAAAGCTCTCTTATCTCTTTTGCGAGCATCTCGCACACTGTTTCGTAATCGTCAAGGCTGTATTTCAGATCCGGTGCATCAATGGTTATATATCTGCCCTGCAGTTTGTTGAGCGTTTTTGCTCCATTCTCGTTTATAACATCCACAACCGTGCGTGTGATTGTTCCGCAAGCAGTCGTTTCTACCTTTACACCGTCTATTTCTTTAGCCTCTGATTTTGACAGCTCGTGCGCCTCTACAGCCAAGTCTGTTCTGATATTCATTTTTTCGCCAGCTCCTTTTTTTGTTTAGTTTCGGCGAAAAAAAGTATAATTATGTATTATTTTAATGCGTTCTCAATATCTGCAGCAAGCTTTTCCTTGTCTGCACACTTAAACTCAAATGCACTTATATCATTATTTGTATTAAGCATTATAAGGAACGGAGTGTTGCCGTCTACCATCTGGAAGTTTTCTTTAGCCTCCGGCTTCTCGTCAACATCTACTATATCAAACTTAACCTTATCGCCGTATTCTCCCTGAAGCTCTTTTACTGCTGTCATAGCCTTGTCATAGTCGGCATCACTCTTTGATACGAAATACATAAATGTGGGTGTGTATACTTTCTCTTCAGCTTCTGATGTCTCTGATGTTTCAGCTGTTTGTGCATCATCTGCTTTTGTTTCACTGTTTTCGGTTGCGTTGGTTGAAGTGTTGGCAGCACCGCTGTTTTCACTGCTGCTCTTGCCGCCGAATATGCACGCAAGAATAATAGCCAATGCTATTACCGCTACACCTATGCAGATATAAATCAATTTTTTCTTTTCAATATTTTTCATTTTTTATTACCGTATAAATCCTTTCACTAAACTTAAGTTTGAATAAATTGCTTAGAAGTACAAGATAAGTGATTTATTCAGACTTTTATACTTCTGTCTGCGATATAATTTCAAGCGCACGCTGTGCTATTTTAGCGTAACGCTCCTGCTTCTTTCTTATCTTTTCATTCAAGCCTTCTATTATGCCGAAATTAGCATTCATCGGCTGAAAGGCTGTATTGCTTTCGTTTGAGATATAAAGTGCCAAAGCACCGATTGCAGTTTTTGAGCTCGGTTCTGCCATCGGCTTTTCTAACAGCTCACGTGCCAGATTATATCCGGCAATCAATCCGCTCGCCGCAGACTCCACGTAGCCTTCAACACCTGTTATCTGACCGGCAAAATAGATTTTCGGATACTTCCTCATTCTGTAAAATCTGTCAAGCAGCTTCGGTGAGTTTATGAACGTGTTACGGTGCATTACTCCATATTTAATGAACTCCGCATTCTCCAGACCCGGTATCATACTGAATACTCTCTTTTGTTCTCCCCATTTGAGGTTTGTCTGAAAACCAACAAGATTATAAAGCGACGCTTCTGCATTATCCTGTCTTAACTGCACCACTGCATATGCATCGTCTTTGCCTGTTTTCGGATTAACAAGTCCTACCGGCTTTAACGGTCCAAATGTCAGAGTTTCAAATCCACGCTTTGCCATTACCTCAACCGGCATACAGCCCTCGAACACGTTCGAGCTTTCAAATTCTTTAAGCTGTGCCGTTTCTGCCTCAATAAGTGCATTGTAGAATTCTGTGTATTCATCCTTTGTCATCGGACAGTTGATATAATCAGCCGTTCCTCTGTCATAACGTGCTGCATAAAACACTTTATCAAAATCTATGCTTTCTTTTGTAACAATAGGTGCTGCCGCATCATAGAATGCAAGCTCATCAGCACCCGTAAGCTCACTTATCGCCTTTGCAAGCGGTTCTGACGTGAGCGGGCCCGTTGCGATTATTGTATATTCGTCACTGTTGATTTCAGTAACCTCGTCATTGATTACCGTGATTAACGGTTCGTTTTTTATCTTTTCCGTTATATATTCAGAGAATTTTTCACGGTCAACCGCAAGTGCTCCGCCCGCAGGAACACGGCTGATTTCAGCCGCCTGCATCATCACTGAGCCGAAATGCTTCATTTCCTCTTTGAGCAAGCCGCACGCATTCTCAACACGCTCAGCCTTGAGCGAGTTTGAACAGACCAGCTCCGCAAAACTTTCGCTGTGGTGTGCAGGCGAAAACTTTTTAGGCTTCATCTCGTAAAGCTCTGTTGCAATCCCGTATTTCGCAAGCTGAAGCGCCGCCTCACAGCCCGCCAGACCTGCGCCTATTACCTTTACTTTTTTCATCATTTCTTTTTACTCTTTTTCTCGTACATACAGTTTTCGTTGTAGCAATATGTTTTTGCGCCTCTGCCCTTCTTCTGCATAAGAAGTCCGCCGCATTCAGGGCATTTCTCGTCCTTTACAGGAGTATCCCATGCCATAAAATCACACTTCGGCCAATGCTCACAGCCAAAATATGTTCTGCCCTTTCGTGACTGCTTGACGAGAATTTCTCCGTCACATTTAGGACAGCCTACGCCCGTTCCCACACGTATTGCCATTGTATTTTTACAGTCCGGATAACCCGGGCAAGCCAGGAATTTACCAAACTTGCTCAGCTTAAACACCATATTTCTTCCGCATTTATCGCAAATAACATCAGAAACCTTGTCCTTGATTTCTATCTTTTCAACATTCTTTACAGCCTTTTCAAGACTGTCTGCAAAGCCGGGATAGAAATCCTTTAATATCTTTATCCAGTCAAGTTCTCCATCTTCAACAGCGTCAAGCTCCGCCTCCATATTCGCAGTGAACTCAACATCAACAATGTCCTCAAAGTTCTGTTTCATAATATCAGTTGTAACAAAGCCAAGCTCAGTAGGAACAAGCTGTTTTTTCGCTCTCTGAATATATCCACGTGATACTATTGTTGAGATAGTAGGTGCATATGTTGACGGTCTGCCTATGCCGTTTTCTTCAAGCTCACGTATCAGTGCAGCATCAGAGAAACGTGCCGGCGGCTGTGTAAAATGCTGCTTGCTTGCAACATCAACCATTGTCAGAGCATCGCCATTTTCAATTTTCGGTAATGTTTTTGACTTCTCCTCTGCCTCATCTGATGATTCCACGTATACGCTCATATATCCCTTGAACGTCACCTCTGAGCCGGCAGCTCTGAAATCATATTTATCCGCCTTAATCTCTGCAGTTGTGATTCTGTACTCGGCACTCTCCATCTGACTTGCCGCAAACCGCTCCCAGATAAGCTTATAAAGCTTATACTGTTCGTTTGTCAGCTTGTCTTTTATGTCAATCGGACGGATTCTGATTGATGTAGGACGGATAGCCTCATGAGCATCCTGAGCGCTCTTTTTTGATTTGTACTGTCTGCGTTTTACGTTTTGTTTTCCGTAGGTTTCAGCCAGAAACGCTTCCGCTTCATTTAATGCATCATCAGATATTCTTAAAGAGTCAGTTCTCATATAGGTAATAAGACCGACTGTGCCCAGCTTACCGCCCAGACTTATACCCTCATACAGACCCTGTGCAATCTGCATTGTTCTGCTTGCCTGATACGAGAACTTTCTTGACGCGTCCTGCTGCAGTGTACTTGTTGTAAACGGCGGTTGCGGATTACGCTTCTTTAAAGCTTCCTTAACTGATTTTACCACGAACTCCGCACCGGTTATATCCTTTACCACTGCTTTTGTCATTTCAGCATCTGTCAGCTTAATTTCCCTGCCGTTTTCACCGTAATATTTTGCAGTAAGCTGCTTCTTTGATTTTGTGTCCTTAAGAGTAACATCTATTGTATGATATTCCTCGGGCACAAAATTCTGTATTTCTTCTTCACGGTCACAAATAAGACGTGTTGCAACCGACTGAACTCTGCCCGCACTAAGCCCCCGCTTAACCTTTTCCCATAAGATAGGACTTATTTTATATCCCACAACTCTGTCAAGAACACGACGTGCCTGCTGTGCATCTACAAGCTTCATATCAATTGAACGTGGCTTTTTTATTGCTTCTTTTACCGCTGTTTTTGTTATCTCGTTGAACGTAACACGGCACTTTGAAGCAGGATCAATGTTCAAGGCTTTTGCCAGATGCCAGCTTATCGCCTCACCCTCACGGTCAGGGTCGGTTGCGAGAAGAATTTCGTCTGCTTTTTTTGCTTCCTTCTTGAGTGATGCCAACAGATCGCCCTTGCCGCGTATTGTTATATATTTCGGTTCAAAATCATTGTCAACGTCTACACCCAGAGTACTCTTGGGTAAATCTATAACGTGTCCCATAGACGCTACAACCTTATAATTTTTCCCCAGATACTTCTGTATGGTTCCGGCTTTTGCCGGTGACTCCACAATGAGCAATTTGAATTTCGCCATTTTTCCCTCCTGATTTATTATCCTGTATTATAAATGATATGTATTCCCTGTTTCTTTTTTTACTATACCGTTAATTTCAAGCATAGTCATCATCGTATTGATTTCACTGCTTGATTTACACATATTTCTTGCAATGTCATCAATATGCATTTCTCCATCGTCAAGCATCATAACAATTGCACGCTCATCAGCACTCAGGAATTCCATATCAATACCTTCGATACCTCCGGCGTTCTTTGTTTCTTTCGCTTTTTCAAGGTCTATGTACGGATACTCACGTATAACGTCATCAGCACATATTACAGCCTTTGCGCCCTGCCTTAGCAGCTCGTTTGAACCCTCAAACCCCTTTTCAAATATACTTGCAGGAACCACGAAAAGATCTCGGTTGTTTTCGACTGCGTGCGTTGCACTTATGAGTGCGCCGCTCTTTTCAGGTGCCTGACATACTATGACACCGTATGACAAGCCCACCATGATTCTGTTACGCTTAGGAAAGTTTTCACGGTTCGGTCTTGCACCCGGCGGCAGTTCAGTCATAACTACACCGTTTTTACAGATGTCCTCGTAAAGCTCTCTGTTCTCCGGCGGATATATAACATCCAGTCCGCTGCCAAGAACAGCAACTGTTTTTCCACCGCATTTTAATGCTGTTGAATTTGCGATACTGTCAATACCTCTTGCCATACCGCTCACAACCACAACCCCACATTCAGCAAGTGACGATGTAATGGCTTCTGCAGCCATTTTTCCGTATTTAACATAGTTTCTTGTACCAACTACAGCAATAGTCAGAATTTCATTCCATTTCAGTTTTTCTCCGCGCATATACAGAACATAAGGCGGATGATGAAGATTTTTCAGCATCGGCGGATAATCGTCATCGTCTATTGTTACTATGTATCCGCCTATCTCCTCTATTCTTCTGTATACTTTTTCAGCTTCATGAAGTGATTTATCACAAAGGGCTTGCAGAAGCTCATCTTTTACACCCTCTCCGTAATCTTCCGTATGATAAATAGCTTTGGCCGTTTTGTATTTGTCCAACAGTTCCTTTTGCTGGCGTGGTGTAATATCCTTTTTTAGGGTAAACCACAGCCAATACAGCGTATTTTCCATTATCATCAAAGCTCTCCTCTTCTGTATTTTACGGCTTCATACATTATAATCGCCCCTGCCACACCGGCGTTTAATGATTCAGCTTTACCGTATATCGGTATTATTATATGATTACTCTCACTGAGAATTTCGTCCGAAACTCCATTAGCCTCATTACCTATAATAATAATTGACGGCTTGCTAAAATCTGCTGAAGTATACGGAACACTGTCTGCTTTCAGTGCTCCGCTCCATAAAACGAACCCTTCCTCTTTAAGTGCGATAAGCGACTCTCTTGAAAAATCATCTACTACGTCAATATTGAAAAACGATCCCATACTCGAACGCACAGTTTTGGGACTGTAAAGGTCTGCACAGCCCGGCGACAGCATTACTCCGCCAAACCCTGCGGCATCAGCAGTTCGTATTATCGTGCCCAGATTACCGGGGTCGGATACATTGTCACAATATACATACAGCTTTGCTTTGTCAGGCGCATAGCTTGCTCTGTCTTTGATTTTTAACACCGCAATTATGCCCTGAGGCGTTCTGGTATCGCACAGCGGTGCAAACAAATCACTGCGTATTACAACAGTCCTTACATCTGCAGGGAAACAAAATCCACTGTTATTATAGAACTCCTCCGACACAGCTATTAAATTGACCGTATACGCCGATGCCAGTGCATCAGATACTGATTTTACACCTTCAACGGTAAAACATCTTTCTGAAACACGTGACTTTTTTTGTTGCAACGCTTTAATGTATTTATATGTCTTATTCTTGGTAGTTGCTATTATTTCTGCCATCTTTTTTTCCTTTGTCTATATTAATGTAGAAAATCACTCAATATATTACTATATACCATTACGTCAAGTTTTGCAATAGAAAATTTAAAAAATATAAAAAAAATTTACAAATTCCATCACTAATCCACTCCGAAAACCATATTATATAACACTGAAAACAGGGGAGTGATTAT
>CAYMCT010000039.1:0-9238 GCA_964389075.1 uncultured Lachnospiraceae bacterium | reverse complement strand
ATATCTTCTGCATCAATGAGGAACTCAATCTTGCCGTCCTCGATATCTTCCAGAATATTACGGAGTTCTGCCACTATCTTATCGGCATCCTCCTGAGGAATAATGCTCTGCCTGCCAAGCATTGTCGCATGAGCAATAGAGCCTTTTATGTCCTGTTTGTACATTCTTTTGTCAAATCTGATTGATGAGTTGAAATCATCAACCTTTTTATCGGTGGACTTTCTGAAGCGTCCTCCCCATAGCTTTTCTGCCATTTTATCTGTACTCCTTTCGGTATATAATCATATTAATCCATTATGATTATACCACACCTCTCATCTTTTTGCAACCTATAAATAAAAAGAAAAAGGGATGTTCATATAAACACCCCCTGTATTATTTAGTTTTCACCGAACGGAAATACATTGTTAAGGAAATCCTTAGCCTTATTTGTTGCTTTTGCTATTGATGACTTCTGTCTTTTTTCTGACTTATGAGAAAAACGGTTTTCTCTGTAGTCGTCATAATCCTCATCATCATACTCATCGTCTTCAAAGTCTATTCCCGATGCACGGCGTGTCGGCTGATATTCACGCTTTGACGGTCTTGGCTCGTATGCTTCCTCTTCATCATCTTCCACGTTAAGCTCCGCCTCTTCCTTAGCAATTACACGCTGGGTTATACGGCTCTTATCCCATTTACGCATAGTTTCACGCTCTTCATCATTCATCTCAACGTGAACCCGGTGCTCCGGCATCGAAATACCTTCGTCTGTGCGTGAATAATTTTCGTTTCTGTTCATAACCTCAACAGAACGGTCTTCAACATCTGTAAGAGTTGATGCAAATTTCTCCTCAATATCCTTGCGCAAGGCACGGATTTCATTTGAGCTCTGTGAGCTTCTTACTGCAAGGTTATAATACTTATTGCCTATCCAGCAGCTCAGGATAAAGTTCACTGCTACCGAAAGTGCAAACCAACCGAATGCGCCCAGATTTGTGAGGTACTTTTTGTTTGCAGTTGTACTTACACTTGCCTGCGCCATTGACTGAGTTGTGTTTGTTGATGCTTCTGTTGAAGCTGACTGCTCGCCGCTTGATTTTTTAGTGGTTTCTGTTGCCTGAGTTCCCGGCAACGGACGCGGCTGGTCCGTTGCTGATACGGTCGCTGTTACAAAGGTTATTGATGATGCTGCTATACAAACAGCAACTGTTATTTTCTTTATCAAACTTTTCATTTCTATTACAAATCCTTTCGTTAGTCTTCTTTGAAGGTTTTTCTGAGTTCGTTCTTGATTTTCAAACGGTTCAGCTTCATCTTGCTCGCATTATATACGTGTATATATGCAAGCTGTTTTTTATCGTCACGTTTGCATCGTTTAGCTCCTATAAGGAACCAGTTCCAGAAGCTCTCCGGCATAGTTTCGGTATTTACTATTACCTCATGATAATGACCTTGTGAGTCCAAAATTTCAAGTGCCAGCTTCGGTATCATATAGTTATAGCATTGCGGCTCTGTCTGCCTCAGCTCTGCCATAAGGTTCTTTATCTTTTCTGCAAGACGCTGTGCCTCACGCTGATCGCCATATGCGCCCTGCCATGCGTATACCGCCGCAAGCAGTCTTGAAACAAGCAGAGGAGAACGCTTATCCTCAATATCTGCCATTACGTCACGTCTTATTACTGCATATGAGCTTCTCTGATACGGCTCATATCCAACCTTCGAAAGCATACGTCGGATTTTTTCCGAATCCTCCGCAATCTCCTGCGGAAGCTTCTTTCTTGTCACAAGCGAGATTCCGTACTTTTCCCAGTCAACCTCGTCATGCTCTGTTATATACTTGATACAGCCCATAGAAAGCTGTTTATCCTCAGTTGATGCTTCTATATATGCAATTATCTCGTATAACTCCTCAGCAGTCCAGTCCTTCGGAACCGAGAAGGTGTTAACACCAAAGCCGGTTACAACAACCGGTGCTGCCAGTTCAACAAGTATGCTTATATACTTCTTTCTGCTGCCCAGCATCTGTGCCCAGCTCTCAAAGTTTGCTAAGTGCTTGACCTGAATAATGAAATTGAGAACAAGGTGTCTGTTCTTTTCACCCATTCCGTCGAAGCTCTCACAAACTTTATCCATATATACAGGCAGATTCTTTATGATAGTTTCAACCTGACCGTCAGTAACATTCGATGAACGGAATATAGCATCAATGTCATAGTTCTCACCCTGGCAAAGCTTATCAATACAGTCAGCAACATAAATCTCTGTAAGCTTTTCAGCCTCCGGCTTGAACAGGTCGATATTATCGTACATTACCTTGGTAATTTCGAACTTAACATCGTTCATTACCGGTGCGTCTATCTGAGCGAAAAGCTCTTTTGCACGAATCACAAACGCTCTGTCACCGGCACTGCTCTTGAACTTCAGCAGCTTTCCGCCCATACCGCTGAAGGTGATATTCTGCGTAAGTGAGAACCAGTCAAGATATGCACTTACCGAGGACAGTCTGTACTTATTATACTCTTTTCTTATGTCGGGAACCGAAAGGTTAAACAGGCTCGATTCAGCAACAGCCGAAAAATCTATACTGTTAAAATCAATGTAGATGCAGTTCTCTTTGCCTTCAGCAGCTTCCCTTGTTATATTGTTCCTATTGTTAACTGTACCGTGGAATACAATTCTGTCCTGCTTATCAGACGGGAGATATACATTGTAAGTTGATATGCCCGTATTCTTCGAAATATCACGGGGCAGAAGCCATTTCAGTGCAACAAGATACATTTCTGTAAGCTGCGGGTCATCTGTGCAGATGCAAATGTTACGGAGATTTTCCGAGGTGAGCATTGTTACCGCATGGTTTATAAGATATGTAAGCTCCTTGCGGTGCCCGTTTATGAATGAGATGATTTCGTCCTCAAGAGCCTGAGGCTTCTGAGGATTTTCAAGAACCGGCATATATTTTACAAGCTCACTCATCTGCTCTTCCTTTGTTAGATATGTTCTGAACAGATTCGACGAAAAATACTGCTCAGGGAAGAAATCGTCAGGATACTCATCAAACACGAGTGCATGAGCAAAGAAATTACCCGGCTCTCCGTTCAGGTCATAGCCTGCATACACAGACTGTACTGCCGCAAATTTCCCGTCAGCCAGTCGCAAGGTTCTGAACGTCTTAGGGAACAGCGTCGGAATTGTAGGATCCCCAAATTCCTTTGAATATGTTATTGTATTGTTCTTTGGCAGTCTGTAGCCCGAAAAACGCATCAGTTCCGAAATGTTATCCCGAGTCAGACCCTGCGAACACGAATACACTCTCTGCCCCGGCTGGTTCACCAATCCCAGATCAGGGTCTGCAAGAGAATGTACCACCGAAGTGTATATCATCTGGTATACCTTCATCTTGTTGCTCCTTCCACTTTTAGTTAATCTAATTCTTTTAGTCCTGTATAAAGTTCATAATATCTGCCGTTTGCTTCAAGCAGTTCTTCATGCGTGCCACGCTCAATTATCTCGCCATTCTCAAGAACCATAATAGCATCTGCGTTTCTTATAGTTGAAAGACGGTGAGCAATTACAAATGTTGTCCGGTTTTCCATAAGTGCATCCATACCACGGTTGATGCTCTGCTCTGTTCTTGTATCGACCGACGATGTCGCCTCATCAAGAATGAGTATAGGTGCTTTTGAAAGTGCAGCTCTTGCAATATTGAGAAGCTGACGCTGACCCTGCGAAAGGTTAGCACCGTCACCGCTTAGTACAGTGTCATAGCCGTCAGGCAGATTTTTTATAAATGAATGTGCACATGCTGTTACAGCAGCACGTCTTACCTCAATATCCGTAGCGTCAAGTCTGCCATAGCGTATGTTCTCCATTACAGTGCCTGTAAACAAGTGCGTATCCTGAAGCACCATTGCAATGTTTTTACGCAGAGTTTCACGGTCGATATTACGTATATCAATGCCGTCTACGGTGATTTCACCCTCGTCAATATCGTAAAATCTTGTGATAAGATTTGTAATCGTAGTTTTTCCGGCTCCTGTTGAACCAACAAGTGCAATCTTCTGACCCGGATGTGCATACATTGATATGTTTTTGAGTATTATCTTGTCAGGATTATAGCCGAATGTAACATTATTAAAGACAACGTCACCTTTTATTTTATCAGGCTTTACCGTAACATTGTCCTTGGCATTTTCAGGCTCCTCATCCATAACCGCAAACACTCGCTCTGCACCTGCCATTGCAGACATAATTACATTCACCTGGTTTGATATTTCGTTTATCGGTCTTGAAAACTGTTTTGAGAATGTTACAAACACCAGCAAACCGCCGACATCAAGTGCAGCAAAGCTTGATGCTCCGATTTTACCAAGCTTTGTAAAGAACGCAAGCGTTGAACCGATAAATGCCGTTACGGTATAGCTTACCTGCGAAAGTGCGTTCATACACGGGCCCATTATTCCCCCCAGAAAGTTTGCTTTTGCCTGAATATTTCTCAGCTCTGCGTTGAGTGCTTCAAACTCCTTCTTTACAGTATCCTCATGGTTAAATACTTTTACGACCTTCTGACCTGTTATTGTTTCTTCTATATATCCGTTTACAGCACCAAGCTTTGCCTGCTGCTCACCGAAATATTTACGTGTATGCTTTGCAATTGTACCTGCAACCTTTGCCATAACCGGAGTCAACAGCAAGGTTACAAGAGCAAGCGGAACATTGATAACAAACATAATAACGACAGTACCCACAAGCGTAAGAACGCCCGAAAATGTCTGCAATATAGTAGAATCAAACATCTGACCTATATTATCTACGTCGTTTGTGAATCGGCTCATTATATCGCCCGCACTGTTCGTATCATAATACCTTACGCTCAGCTTTTGAAGCTTAACGAACAGGTCATCCCTGATTCTGCGGAGCGTGTTCTGAGAAACCTTTATCATTGTTCGTGCCTGCACAAAGCTTGCCGCAATGCCTATCGCATACACTGCTGCCATTGCTCCTATGCCAAGCAGAAGCTTCTCTACAGTATTGCCGGCTTCGCCTAAGTTGTTTATAACAGGCCGAAGCATATACGTTCCGCAAAGGTTTGTGCCTGCGCTCAGAATTACGCAGAACACAGCCAGAACTACCTTGTATTTATCTTTTCCTATATAAGAGAAAAGTCTTTTAATGGCCTTTCTTATATCTTTCGGTTTTGATTTTTCCCTGAAACGTGCATTTCTGTCACCACGTCCCGGAGGTCCCATCTGCGGAGGCATTTAACCCACCTCCTTTTCTCTGTCCACCTGTGAATAGTAAATCTCTTTATATTCATCGTTTGAACTGATAAGCTCACTATGTGTTCCCTCTCCGACAATTTTTCCGTCGTTAAGTACGATTATTTTATCGGCATCAACCACCGAGCTTATTCTCTGTGCAATTATTATCTTTGTTGTATCCTTTAGTGTTGTTGCAAATGCGTGACGTATCTGTGACTCTGTTGCAGTATCAACAGCACTTGTGGAATCGTCCAGAATAAGTATACGTGGCTTTTTGAGCAACGCTCTCGCAATACAAAGACGCTGCTTTTGTCCTCCGGATACATTTACGCCGCCCTGACCAAGCTCCATATCATAGCCGTCGGTAAATGACGTTACAAACCCGTCAGCCTGCGCTGAACGTGCCGCCTCACGGATTTCTTCCATTGTTGCAGTTTCATCACCCCAACGGAGATTTTTCTCTATTGAGCCCGAAAACAATACATTCTTCTGCAAAACCATACCCACTCCGTCACGGAGATTTTTAAGGCTATAGTCTTTTACATTTATTCCGTCTACAAGAACTTCTCCGGCGGTTACGTCATAAAGTCTTGGTATAAGCTGTACGAGCGAGGTTTTGCCCGAACCGGTTACACCTATTATGCCTACGGTTTTGCCGGGCTCTATTGTAAATGAGATATTGCTTAACACCTTATCCTTGCGGTTTTTATAATACTTGAATGATACATTCCTGAACTCAATTTTTCCGTCGGTGACCTTAGCCGCCTTCGACTTTGAGTTTTCGTCCGTAAGATCTATTTCTGTTTCAAGCACCTCTGAAACACGTCTTAGTGATGAGGCAGCTCTTGATGAATTTATTATCATCATTGAAACCATCATAAGCGAGCCTAAAATCTGTGTTATATACTGAACAATTGCACTCAGCTCACCAACATTCATTCCTCCGGCAATCACTACATTTCCGCCTCGCCACAGGGTTACGAGAGTTGCAATGTTCGCCGCAATCGTCATAACCGGCATTGTACATACAACTATTTTCAATGCGTTAAAGGTTGCGTCACAAAGCTCACCGCTCGCTACCGTAAAACGTTCTACTTCAAACGCATCTCTTACAAAAGATTTAATAACACGTACATTCGTTATGTTTTCCTGAGTTTTTGAGTTCAGGTTGTCGAGCTTCTTCTGCATTTCATCAAAACGGGGCATAGCCGCTTTCATAAGCAGGAATATTGTTACAGCAAGTAACGGAATCATAACAATAAGTACCGATGCAAGCTTAACATTTATCGAAAATGCCATAATCACGCCGCCAATCAGCATTCCCGGAGAACGGACTGCCATAATAAGCCCCATTCGGGTAATATTCATAATCTGCGTAATGTCATTTGTCAGTCTGGTTATTAATGAACCTGTCGAAAAATCGTCTATGTTCTTGAACGAAAAATCCTGAACCTTGTCAAAAACAGCTTTTCTTATATCACTACTGAAATTAACTGCTGCTTTAATCGAGAAATAATGACCGCCTATTCCGCCCGTTATCATTACCAGAATAAACCCGAGCATCATAATCGCACGGCCTGTAATAAATCCCATACCCGCACCGGCGGCAGCTTCCTGACCTACACCATAGTCCACCATTTCCGCCATAAGCTTGGGAAGCACAATTTCACCCGCAACCTCTGTAAGCATCAGGAGCGGACCAAGAATGAAAAACAATTTATATGGCTTTATAAATCGGAGATATTTTTTCACCAATTCTCATCCTTTCAAAAACGGTTTTAGCGTAACACGTTTTTATGTTACGCTAAATATTATGTAAACTAATTATCTGTATGCTTTTTCACAAAACGTGAAATTCGTCTTAATGCTTCCTCTATATTCTCAACCGAATACGCATATGAGCATCTTATAAATCCCTCGCCGCAGTCACCGAATGCAGTTCCCGGCACAACAGCAACCTTTTCTTCTTCAAGAAGTCTGTTACAGAATTCTTCACTTGTCATACCCGTTTTCTTTATACACGGGAACACGTAGAATGCGCCGTACGGCTCAAAGCACGAAAGTCCCATATTACGGAATCCATCAACTATAACACGACGGCGGTAGTTGTATTCATTACGCATCTTCTCAACTTCATCATCACAGCTTCTCAAAGCCTCGATTGCCGCATACTGGCTGGTTGTAGGCGATGACATAATTCCATACTGATGTATCTTTGTCATAAGCTTAATAATCCGCTCAGGACCTACTGCATAGCCCAATCTCCAACCGGTCATAGCAAAAGCTTTTGAAAAACCGTTTACGACAACAGTTCTTTCATACATACCGTCAATAGCCGAAAACGGAACATGCTTTTCATTGCTGTAACGAAGCTCGCCGTATATTTCATCTGAAAGAACAAGAATATCGGTTCCTTTAAGCACCTCTGCAATCGCTTCAAGGTCAGCCTTTGACATTACACCGCCCGTTGGGTTGTTTGGGAACGGAAGAATAAGCAGCTTTGTTTTATCTGTTATTTTTTCCTTCAGCTGTTCAGGCAAAAGACGGAAATCGTCCTCTTCCTTTGTTTCAATAGTTACCGGTACGCCGCCTGCCATAATTGTAAGCGGCTTATAGCATACAAAGCTCGGCTCAGGAATAAGAACCTCATCCCCCGGCTTTACAACTGCACGTATCATAGCATCAATCGCTTCCGAGCCGCCAACTGTTACGAGCACCTGTGAACCGGCATCGTATTTCACACCGTACTTACGCATAGTGTATCTTGTAATTTCTTCTCTAAGCTCCACAAGTCCGCTGTTTGCAGTATAATATGTTTGTCCCTTTTCAAGGCTGAAAATACCGGCTTCACGGATTGCCCAGGGCGTTACGAAGTCAGGTTCGCCTACACCGAGAGAAATAGCATCCTTCATAGTGGCTACAATATCAAAAAATTTACGGATTCCCGACGGCGGAAGCGCATCCACAACCGGGTTAACCAGATTATCATAATTCATAATGTTATCACCTGTCTTGAGTCTTTTTCATCGTCTTTGAATATTATGCCCTCTTCCTTGTACTTTTTGAGTACAAAATGAGTGGCTGTTGAAACTATCGACTCCATCGGCGCAAGCTTCTGCGCAACAAACAGAGCCACCTCTTTCATCGACTTTCCTTCTATCATAACGGAAAGGTCGTATGCACCCGACATAAGGTACAACGCTCGTACCTGCGGGTATTTATATATATGCTCCGCGACCTTATCAAAGCCCTCGCCACGCTGAGGTGTAACACGCAAATCAATAAGTGCTGTTACTACGTCACGGTCAGTTTTATCCCAGTTCACAATAGTCTTGTATCCGGCTATTATATGGTTGTTTTCAAGCTCCTTGAGCTTCGAGGCGACTTCGTCCTCAGACAGTCCGAGCATTCTTGAAATCTTTGCAAGACTTACTACCTCCTGTTCTTTATCCAGGATTCGTAAAATATCATCCATTATTATGCCCTCCTACGCTTTTAAATTGCACCCCAAAAAGTCCGTTTCGAGCGGAGTTTATGAGTATACTCTTTTATTATACAGTAAAACACAAAAAAATGCTATAGTTTTTGAAAAAAAATTTAAAAAATTTACAAAATTTTAATTTTTTTAACCGCTTATGTGGTATACAGGCAGATTATAACACACAATATACTGCATTTTTACTGTTTTTATACCAATTATGCGGACACGCGCATCGCACAAGATAAGTAATTCATTCGGGCTTAACCGCCAGTGAATGCATAAATCCGTTCAAACTAACCGTCATTATATCTCCCGCAACCGGAACTCCGTCGATACAGACTACATTCGCATAAACAGTTTCACCTACATCAAGCGGATAATTGGTTACAATATATGTATATCTTTTTCCTTTTTTTCCTGCATACGGCAGAAGATCAAGCTCCGCTTCAAGCTGCAGCTCATTATAGTTTTTGTAAACCTCATCAAAATCTGCAGGAATTATTATATTCTCACTCTC
>CAYMCT010000038.1:0-9256 GCA_964389075.1 uncultured Lachnospiraceae bacterium | reverse complement strand
CACAGGTAGCACAATAACTTACACCTGCACCAGTAAGCTCAGACTCTCCTGCAACACCAAGCTTTTTGGGGCTTGCACCAAGTGCAAATATGATTGCCTTTGCTTCATATTCGTTTCTTCGTGTTTTTACTGTCTTTATAACTGCATTCGGATTTATTATTTCACGAACTGCCTCTGTTTTTATATCAATATCATATTTTCGCGCATGAGCTTCAAAGGCTTCCATAAGCTCCGGTCCTGTCGGAGACTCTGAAAATCCCGGATAGTTGTCAACCTCATATGTCTTTGCAGCCTGACCGCCGCAGGCAATTTTTTCAAGCACAAGCGTTTTCATTCCGCCACGTGCCGCATATATAGCTGCGCTCATTCCTGCCGCACCGCCGCCGATTATAATTATATCATACATATAAGCAACTCCCTTCTTTATATTCTAACTCATTATATATTATACACTATATTTTTCATTTTAACAAGAGGTAATAGAAAATTATTATAACAAACGGGAGGTATTCACAAGAACACCTCCCGTTTGTTAGCTGTCAATTATCTGTTTTCAGTTATATTTATACCGGATTTACATGAACCATACAATGCTTCACATCTTTAAAATCCAATTCTATTTTATCATGTACTGCCTCGGCAATTTTATGCGCCGTCAAAAGGTCAAGCGATTTGTCTGCCGCAATTTCTACATCTACATATGTTCTTGAGCCGAACCGTCGGGTTCTTAAAACGTCTATTTCTTTTACTCCTTCTACCGAAAAAATTATATCTTTCATTTTTTCGATTTCCTCTTCACTGCAGGAGCTGTCAACAAGACGGTTTGCGGCATCAATAAACACATCGTATGCAGCTTTTATGATGAACATGCAAATTACAATACTTGCAATCGGGTCACATACCGGATAACCCAACAACGCACCGCCGATACCAATCAACGAGCCGACCGAAGAAAGCGCATCGGAACGGTGATGCCACGCATCAGCCATCATTGCCGATGAGTTCACCTTTATAGCAGCACGGCGTGTATAATGATACATCCATTCTTTAACCGCTATCGAAATTGCCGCTACTGTAAGTGCAATTTTCCCCGGAGTTACAATTTCTGCTCCGCCCGTGATTAAAGTTATTGCGGAAATCCCGATTCCGATTCCGGTCATAAACAACATCATTGCAAGAACTATGGAGAATATACATTCAATTCTCTCGTGTCCGTAAGGATGGCTGTCGTCAGACTTCTTTGACGCAAGATTTATTCCGAAAATCACTGCAACGGTTGAAACCACATCAGATGCGGAATGCACTGCATCTGATATAAGTGCCTGCGAATGTGCAGCAACCCCTACTATTAGCTTTACAAGTGACAGAACTATGTTCCACACTATTGTAATTACCGATACTCTGTTTGCTGTTTTTGTATCCATTAAAAAAATTCCTCCTTGCATTGCGGGAAAGTTATGCGATTTCACTGTCCCGCAAAAGCTAAAAGGAACTTTTGCTGTTGTCTTTACAACCCGACTACACGTTTGCCACGCTGTCTGTTCAGTATATCTCGCTTGCCAAAAAACGGCAGGTGGGATGTTGGATTTTCCCTCCAACGTATACTATGTCTTTATCGTTTTTGCTGTTACATTATTCTATCAAAAATTCTTTTAATAGTCAAGCGTATTTTTGGTTAGCCTGAAGTTACATCGGTAAATCATCTGTTCCTTATCCCGCCTGCGCATTACCAAACAGTATTATATAGCAGATTACTCCAAGACTGACAGCAAGAAGAAACACACCTGCTCCGCTTACCGGACCGGTTTCTTTTACAGAGTAGATTCCGTATGCTGCCGTTCGCCAGATTATAGCTACTACAAACAGCAGGTATATCAGTCTTACTATAACTATAGTTATCCTCTCCTTATTCCATACTGTGCGGCAGAACCGAGATCCTCTTCTATTCTGAGTAACCTGTTATATTTGGCAACCCGCTCCGATCTTGACGGCGCTCCTGTTTTTATCTGCCCGGCATTTACCCCGACTGCAATATCTGCAATGGTAGTGTCCTCCGTCTCGCCGCTTCGGTGCGATACCACAGCGGTGTAACCTGCCTTGTGTGCCATTTCGATTGCATCAAGCGTATCGGTAAGCGTTCCTATCTGATTTACCTTTATCAGAATTGAGTTCGCTGCACCTTTTTCAATTCCGGACTTTAACCGCTCCGGATTGGTCACAAACAAATCATCGCCCACTATCTGTACACGTCCGCCAAGACGTTCGGTAAGCTTTACAAAGCCGTCAAAATCGTTTTCTCCCAACGGATCCTCTATTGAAAAAACAGGGAACCGAGAGCACAGGTCTTCCCAATAACTTACAAGCTCATCGGTGGTTTTTCGTATTCCCGATTTGGGCAGCTCATACATGCCGTCCTTTGCCCATTCAGATGCCGCCGCATCTATTGCAATCCTGAAATCTTCTTCCGGATCGTACCCTGCATTTTCAATCGCTTCTACTATAAGCTCAAGAGCTTCTTCATCGGCAGCAAGATTAGGGGCGAATCCGCCCTCATCGCCCACAGATACCGCAAGATGCTGGCTTTGAAGCAGCTTTTTCAATTCAAAATATACCTCTGTACACCAGCGCAGACCTTCGGAAAAATTCTCCGCTCCTACCGGCATTATCATAAATTCCTGAATATCCACACTATTATCCGCATGCGCACCGCCGTTTAGAATATTCATCATCGGCACAGGCATATGATGTGCATTTACACCACCGATATATTTATATAACGGCATACCCAGACTGCATGCCGCCGCTCTTGCACACGCAAGCGACACACCTAAAATTGCATTTGCACCAAGCTTTTTGAGGTTCTGAGTTCCGTCAAGCCCTTTGAGAACAGCGTCTATAAATCTTTGTTCAAGCACATTCATTCCTATAAGCTCGTCCGCTATTATATCGTTCACGTTTTTAACCGCTTTTAACACACCTTTTCCGTTATATCTCTTTTTGTCACCATCACGCAATTCATATGCTTCATATTCGCCCGTGGAAGCTCCGGACGGAACAATAGCACGTCCTATTCCGTCGGTTGTTGTTACCTCCACCTCAATAGTCGGATTTGCACGTGAATCAAGCACCTCTCTTGCGTATACGTCTGTGATTTCAATATAGTTTTTCATAGCAAACTCCTTAATAAAAAATTTTCCATTTATATTTTAAACCATATTCATTATTTTTATACAAAAAAAGATGCTCTCGCTCTAAATGCGAAAGCATCTTTATGTTATTCGGCTACTTTAACTATGTTTGTAATAATATTATCTACAAACATTGGCTTTGCATCTACAAAATGTTGCGCCTTGAACCTAAGTCCCCACAACCGCTCTCCGCTTATAGTCGGCATTAAATTTTCTTTCAGTTCAAGTGTTTTGGAACTGTCTGAATTATTAGTAATTTTGATTATGGCTTTTGAATATTTCGGATTTATCAAAATATTAACATGTGCTCCGTTTTCAATTATAATATTACTTTCATCGCTCGTTGTATTATTATTGAAATAATCATTTCCGTTTATTTCAAGATCTAACAAATCTCTTGTTTTTGCCAGACCGCTTAATTTACATTTTTCACCGTACATTCTCGTGCTGATTCCAAGGATTTCCGATTCGCCTTTTCCCATAATCGTAACTGTCGATGTTCCGTTTGCAGGCGGCAGATATACATCAAAGGATATGTCGTATAACTCTCCGTCATCATATGAATACAACACATCAAGAGTCATATCAACCTCAGTAACTACCTCTTGCGTTCTTGTTTTATTCTGAACGTAAAAAACGCCATTTCCGTTATAATCAGTTCCCCAACCATAGTGTTGTCCTTCTTCCAGATTCCCCGGTCCATCCGTGAAATCATTTGTCAATTGGGGAAGGTTGCGTACAAACTCATATCCCGAGCCCTCATACATTTTTGCAAATTCTTCATCCGTTTTAGGAAATGGAGTTGGTGTCGGTTCTTCTGTAGGAGCATCTGTAGGCTCTTCGGTTGTTTCAGATGTAGCTTCTTGCGGCGTGATAATTGTTATAAGTCTCTTTTCGCCGTCCCAGTTAACCTCTGCGTTAAACGATTCTGCTACTGCTCTTAGAGGTACAAAGGTAAAATCGTCAACTATTATCGGTGATTTTTCCAATGTCACCTTTATATCATTAATGCTCATTTCAAATGAGTCAATCTGCATTGTTATGGTTATATCTTCCTTTACAGAAGTAATTGAACGAGTTTCTCCGTCCCACTCAACAGTTGAATCCAGAGCCTCAAAAATTGCACGCATAGGAACAAGGGTTGTCCCGTCGTCAATAAACGGCTTCTGTTCAAACGTCATTTCTGTTCCGTTCAGTACAATTTGTATTTCTTCACTCGCTATTGTGTTTATTGGACTAAGCATTGTTGCTGCCAGAACCAATGATACTAGTTTTTTCATAAAAATCACGTCCTTTCTATATTTACAGTTTATCACAATATTTACCTTTTGTAAATAAAATTTAATATAATTTTTTATATATTTATATTTACAAACTGTAACACTTGTGCTAAAATCAAACTAACATATTCTTACCAAAGGAGAGAGGTTAAATGGAAAAAATAAAAATTAACACAGCACGAAAGCTTGGTAAAATCAACAAGAATATATATGGTCAGTTTGCAGAGCATCTCGGAAGATGTATATATGAAGGTCTTTACGTTGGCGAGGATAGCGAGATACCTAACACAAACGGTATGCGCAATGACGTTGTTGCAGCACTTAAGGAGCTTAATATTCCTGTTTTAAGATGGCCCGGTGGCTGTTTTGCAGACGATTACCACTGGCGTGACGGAATCGGCGACAAGGACAAGCGTCCGTATATGGTAAATATACACTGGGGCAATGTCGTAGAAAACAACCATTTCGGTACTCACGAGTTCTTTGAGCTTTGCCAGCAGCTCGGATGTGAACCGTACATAACAGGCAACGTGGGCTCCGGCACTGTTCAGGAAATGCGTGACTGGATAGAATATATAACATTTGACGGAGATTCACCGCTTGCTAACGAACGTCGCAATAACGGTCGTGAAAAGCCATGGAAATTAAAGTATTTCGGCATAGGCAACGAGGCATGGGGCTGCGGCGGAAATATGCGCCCTGAATACTACAGTGACGAATACCGCAGATATGCAAACTATTTAAGAAATTACGGTGAAGAACCGCTATACAAAATAGGTTGCGGTGCTAATGCACAGGATACAAAATGGACTGAAATTGTGCTTAAAAATGCAGGACATTTTATGCAGGGTATTTCGTGGCATAACTACACCTTTGAGGGTGACTGGAACAACAAAGGCTGCAGCTTTGATTTCGAACCTCAGGGCTGGTACTCAAATATGGCTGACGTTGAGCGAATGAGAAAGCGATTAAAAGACCACATCGCCACAATGGACAGCTGCGATCCTGACGGCAAGGTTGATCTAATCGTTGACGAGTGGGGCAATTGGTACGACTGTATGCCGGGTACAAATCCGGGCTTTCTTTTCCAGCAGAACACAATGCGTGACGCAGTTTCGGGAATGTTGATTCTTCATATGTTCCACGAAGCAAACAGACGTGTGCAGATGGCTAACATTGCACAGATGGTAAATGTACTTCAGGCAATGGTGCTTACAGAGGGCGAAAAAATGGTGCTTACACCGACATATTATCTCTTTAAGATGATGAAAGGTCATATGGACGGAACACGTGTTGACGTTGCATATGACAGCAAAGCCTTTGAAGCTGACGGTGAGATGGTGCCTAAAATAAGTGCTTCGGCATCTGAAAAAGACGGTGTGCTTACTATAACTATAGCAAACACAAGCCTTGACGAGGACGAGGATATGGAAATTGAGCTTGACAACAAGTATTCATCAATTATTGCTGAAGTTCTTACAGCGGAGAATATGTGCGATTATAACTCATTTGACGAGCCGGAAAAGGTTACATTAAAGAGCCTTGACGCAAAGCTTGACGGTAATACTGTTAAAGTTAAAGTTCCTAAAATGAGTACGGTTGCAATAACGCTTAAATAATGGCAAAGTGTAAAAGATGTGAATTTAAAACACAGCTAAGCGAAGCAGATATTGAAAAGATGGTAAATGACGTTCGTAATATGTCGAAAATACGGCTTATAGACGATGAAGAATACAAGCGCCGTTTATCACTCTGCGAAGCTTGCGAAAAATTTGAATACGGCTCCACCTGCACCTTGTGCGGATGTGTTATGCAGGTTCGTGCATTGCTTGCAGACGGAAAATGTCCGTATCCGAAAAACAAAAAATGGTAACAAAAAGTCAAGTGCGGTTTTATAAATCGCACTTGACTTTTTTAACTTTTCTGTATCTTATAACACCAATAATCATTGATATTTCTGAGAATATTTCGTTTACGGTACCTCCTATTGACTTTGAGAATATCGAATAAAGCAAAATCATCGGAGACGCTACAAGCATTACTCCCCGCACCTTCTGAGGATCTGTGCACGAAAGCGAAATTGTGTTAAATACCATACCAAATATCATTAAAAGCGAAATAATTCCCTGCCATGATATTATGCCGACAATTACATTTACAAATGCAAAAATCACAATCCAAATCTTTCCTGAAAAGAATTTTTTATCTCTGTGATAAAATACTATGTTTCTTATAATTGCCGCAACATTCATTCCTGCACCTGTAATTGCACCCAACATACCAAAATGAATTGCAAATAATATTGCTGTTATTATTTGAACTATTAAAATTTTCTTCTGTGTACTAAACTGGAACGATGCTATTGATGCCGCCATAGCCAAAATCCCAACCGCCTGTGCCGCTATATCCATTTTACCTGTACCTTTCTTTTGTGTTCTGCTCTAAATTATAACACACTATAAACAGAAAATCAACACAAAAACCTCATGTTAAGTTCACTAAAATTATTATCGTTGTCTGTACTTACTCGGAGATATTCCATACGCCTTGTTAAAATATTTTCTGAAGTTTGATATTGAATAATATCCGCACATATAACATATTTCTGAAATTGGCAGATTAGTCTGCTTCAATAACTGCTTAGCCTTATCCATTCGCAATTCCATAATGTAAACGGACAGGTTTTTTCCTGTTTTTTTCTTAAAGTACCTAGACAGATATTCCGGTGAAAAATGGATTTGTTCTGCAAGCAAATCCAAGTTTAACGGAAGATGTAAGTTTGCTTTAATATAGCCTATAAGATTTTCTATGTTTGTATCTCTCATCATAACAGGCTCTTTTTTGCCGATTTGTATATCGCAGATATAACCGGTTTTAAGTATAAGATTCTTAAAACAATTAGTAATTATATCCTCAATTCCGTTTTCTTTTAAATCATATTCGACTTTTATCGCCTCGATGCATCTTTTTATGCAGGAATCAGGTGTATCTGTAAAATGAAGGCAAAACGGTTTATCTCCATTCAGTATATTATATAGTTCTGTATTTTTTAAATCCTTATTGTCTGAAAGCTCCTTTATTTTTTCTTCAAAATAGCTTTTTCTCACAAGAAGATTACAAATTCTTACAGGCGATTTATTCTCTCTAAAAGATGCTATATAATGTTTCACTTTGGGTGAAATCAAAATATAATCACCTGCTTGTATAATATTTTCTTTTCCTTCAATATAGTGTTTTCCTGTGTTTTCATAAACATAAACTATCTCAAAAAACTCATGTGTATGCCAGTGAGGAAGCCACGATTCCGCACACGAAAACATATGATAATTTTTTGAGTCAGGAATAAATTCATTTTCTTTGTAAATCAGCATTTTATCACCTATATACAATAATAACATAAATTTAAACGAATTACAATATCACAATGTCAAAATATGAGCTGTTTTTGACAAGTGTCTGTCTTTTCTTTATAGGATAAAAATAGTAAGATATATTATATAACAAAAGTTGTAGGAGGAACAATATATGAGTAAGTGGATATGGTATTACGGAGACTTTGAAATGTATCACAGCCAAAAGCTTCACTTGAGGAGAACAGAACACGACTATACATTTCCGGCTTTCTGGTACATCCCCGAAAAATTTAATAATGTAAGATTTGCTAAAGATATATGTCTTGAAAAAGAAGAAGAAATATGTGTAACCGCAAACGGTGTCGGATTTATTGAGATAAATCACATCCGTTATAAATTCGGTAAATTAACCCTGCCAAAAGGAGAGTGCACACTTTTCGTTCATGTGAGCAACATGAAAGGACTTCCGTGCGCTTTCATTGAGGGAGATACAGTTATAAGCGATGAGAGCTGGAAAGCCGATTATTATAACGGAACATGGAAAAAGGTTGGATGCAACGAACTTTACAGCGATAAGGAAGTCACACCGGACACTTTTCATTTTCTTTATAAGGAGATTCAGCCCCAAAAAATCAGTACGCACAACAAAGGTGTGCTATACGATTTCGGGAAAGAAACGCTTGCAAGACTTTTATTTACAACCATAAAATGTCCTGTTTCTGTTTATTTCGGAGAAACAGAAGAAGAAGCTTTTGATACCGCCAACAGCTATTTGCATATGCATATTTGTGAAGACACCTTAAACTCACTAACAAAGGCAAATGGCTTCCGATATATTTATATACCGGACAATTCAGAAGCCGATATAAAATTCAAAGCATATTATGAGTATCTGCCCGTACAGCGAAAAGGAAGCTTTAAGTGTTCAAACGAATTGATTAATAAAATATGGCATATAGCTGCAAATACTTTTGAGCTGAACAGTCGTGAATTTTATCTTGACGGAATTAAGCGAGACCGTTGGGTTTGGTCAGGCGATGCATATCAAAGCTATTTCATAAACCGTTATTTATGTTTTGATAAGGACATTGCAAAAAGAACTATTGTTGCACTTGGCGGTAAGGGAACGGTCGAGCAACACATAAATACAATCATGGACTATACTTTTTATTGGATAATGAGCATCTATGATTATTACGAAATGACAGGAGATAAAGAGTTTATAGTTGATATTTTCCCAAGAATGAAGGCTTATATGGATTTTTCCTTGTCAAGACTCGATAATAACGGATTGGCAAGCAAGGTTGGAGGTGATTGGGTTTTCATTGATTGGGCGGATATAGATAAAACAGGAGCAGTCTGTGCAGAACAGATGCTTTTACTCCGAAGTATTGAGGTCTTTGTCAAATGCGCGGAGCTGATTGGCGAAGAATAT
>CAYMCT010000037.1:0-9418 GCA_964389075.1 uncultured Lachnospiraceae bacterium | reverse complement strand
ACGATGAGCTTATCGCGATTCTTAAAAGTGAGGGTTTCAAGGTAACACAGGCAACAGTATCAAGAGATATTAAAGAGCTTGGACTTATTAAAGTGCCTGCATCAGACGGCAGCTCGGTATATTCTGTGCCTGAAACGACCGGTGAGGTAACAACGACACGGATAGATATGATTTCAGAATCGGTAAAAAATGTAACGGTAGCACTTCACACTGTTGTGATTAATACTTATCCGGGCATGGCATCGGCTGTAGCGGCGGCGATAGACAGTGCTATGCACAAGGAAATGCTTGGCTCAATTGCCGGTGATGACACGGTTCTTCTTATAGCTCAGTCTGTGGAAAAAGCAGAAGAGCTTGGTAAAAAAATAAAAGTAGTATTCAAATCGGAGTAACTATATATGCTTGAACAACTTACAATAAAAAATGTAGCGGTTATTGATAAGCTTGAAGTTTCGTTCAGGGACGGTATGAGTGTGCTTACCGGTGAAACGGGTGCAGGTAAATCAATAATCATAGACTCTATTAATATGATACTTGGCAGCCGTTCCAATAAGGAGCTTGTGCGTCGGGGCGCTGAAAAAGCAGAAGTGCAGGCGGTGTTTACAATGACCGACGCTGTGCGAGGTGTGCTTATAGAAAATGAAATAGACACAGATGATGACTGTATAATTATAAGTCGCAGACTTACTGCTGATGGCAAGAGCAGTGCAAGAATAAACGGCACGGTTGTAACAATTAATATGTTGCGTGAAATTGCCGATATGCTCATAAACATACATGGTCAGCACGATAACCAGGCGCTTTTAACTCCATCAAAGCATATTGCTTTTCTTGATGATTATGCAGGTGCTGCAAAGGACGAATACAAGGCTTTATATAACAAAAGCCGTGATATAGAAAAACAACTCAAATCATTGCAGACTGATGAGCAGGAACGTATGCAAAAACTTGATTTGCTCACATATCAGGTGAATGAGATTGCGGCAGCAAAGCTTGAGGTGGGCGAGGAGGAAAGTCTTTTAGCAACACGTAAGCTTTTGGAAAATGCAGAACGTATAAATGAATGTGCGGCGAATGCATATGCACATCTGTACGACTATCCTGATGGAATGTCAGCATATGACATGATAAGCCGTGCGGTGGATTCGGTGGCAGAGCTTGCAGAACTAACCCCTGAAATGAAGGATGCATATGATGCTCTTTCAAACGCTATGTATTCGATTGAGGACGCATCGCGTGAGGTGCGTGATTTCGGAAGCAGTGTAGAGTTTGATGAACAGGCACTCTATGAAACGGAAGAACGTCTTGATTTGATAAATAAGCTAAAGAGAAAATATGGTGCAACGATTGAGGATATAATCAGGTTCGGAGATAATGCACAAGCAGAGCTTGAAAAAATTGAAATGAGTGACGAGGAAACTGAACGACTCACGAACGAACTGAAAGAAATAAACGAAAAACTTAAAGCAGCGGCGGATAAGCTCACAAACGAGCGTACATTGGCGGCTAAAAAGCTTGAAAAAGAGATAGAGAATGCATTGCATGAATTGAACATGGAAAAGGCGAAATTCTCTGTAAGCGTAAAACCGCAGAATTACAGTGCAAACGGTGCCGATTTTGTGGAATTTATGATAGCCACAAACCCGGGCGAGGATTTAAAACCGCTTGTTAAGATTGCGTCGGGTGGCGAGCTTTCAAGAGTAATGCTTGCAATTAAATCAATACTTGCAAAATCTGACGGTGTGGACACGCTCATATTTGACGAAATTGATACAGGTGTATCCGGCGGTGCGGCACAGAAGATTGCTGATAAGCTAAAAGCAATAGGAACGGATAAACAGGTAATCTGTATAACCCATCTTCCGCAGCTTGCCGGCACAGCTGATAATCACTTCCTGATAGTTAAGGATACGGAAGGTGAGCTTGCCAGCACAACACTAAAAGAGCTTGACTATGACGGACGAGTAAAAGAACTTGCACGAATAGTTGGCGGTGGCACAGCCGGTGAGGAGTATGCAAGAGAAATGTTGAAAAGATAATATGAAAAATAAGCGGTGCATCTTGCAGGCTTTCGCTCACTCGCATACGCCGGTATAGCCTCGTTAGCGAAAACCGAAAATCAGCTTGATTTTTTTCCATATTATATTTGAGATTTTTATAAAATAAGGAGACTAACTATGAAAAAATTAATTACATTATTGGCGTTATTAACTGTATGCACAGCCACAAGTGCAACGGCGGCAGAATTTTCGGATGTGCCGTCAAGCCATTGGGCGCATGATACAATATCGGAGCTTTCAGATAAGGGCATAATAAACGGAATAGAGGAAGGCGTGTATGCACCTGACGGAACACTTACACGTGCACAGTTTGTAAAGCTGATTGTATGTGCATTGGAGGACTATGACGAGAGTGCATCATATACAGCGGTGTATGATGACACTGCACCAGATGCATGGTATACACCGTATGTTACCTGTGGAGTATACAGCGGAGTTATAGAACGTGATACGGATAACTTTTTGCCCGACAACGCAATCACAAGAGGTGAAGCGGCTGTATGGATGATAAACGGTATGGGTGTACAGTCTGATGCTGTATGTACATTCAGCGATGTAACAGATGCAGAGCAGAAAAAAGCGGTAGGCATAGCAACAGCGTACGGTCTGATAAACGGATACGATGACGGAACATTCAAGCCGGAGAACACGCTTACAAGAGCGGAAGCGGCGGCTTTGATAAGCAGAATGCTTGATAAAACAGAGTCATTTGGTGAATTGAGAGAAGATTCAGCAAACGAGGTTGTATTTAAAGAGGGAGTAAAGTATGCTGAATCGGGTGACAAGAATAAAGTATCAAAGGTTGATAACGAGAAGAAAACAATAACATTCTCGAACTGTGATGATACAGTTAAGGCACTTAAAAAAGGCGATATACTGTATATGCCTGAAAGTGCATCTTTGTCGGACGGACTTATTGCGAAGATAACAGATGTAAAAGTAAACGGAAGTACAGTAACTGTTACTTGTACAATGCCTGAACTCAGCGAGTTTATCGACACAATAGACATTTCTACTGTAGTGTCGGCATCACCGGAAGATTTTGAGGATGACGATGGTGTGGTAACGGCTGGAACAACCGGACTTTCAGCACCGTATAATATGCTTCGTGCAAAGACAGAATCTGACTTTGAAACCACAGTTGACGGTGGAGTTATGGGAGATGTTAAGCACGGAAAGCTCAAGTGGACCGTAAGCGGTACAGCAACCGAAAAAGGCACAATACATTATGAAACAGACAGCTATGCAAGCAAGGACGGAGCATATGCATCACTTGATATGAAACTTGATGTGCTTGTTGATATAATGATTTCAGGAGAAAATGCAGGAACGACAAGTATATTTGCTCATGCTAATGCTATGACAGATACAACAGCGGTATTCGGATATTCAAAGAGTGCATCGACTGAGCAGGTGTTTGAATTGCCAGAATGTGAAATACCGGTTGCAGGTCCTGTAAAAGTAGGAGTAACATTATATGTAGTAATGCGTGCAAACGGAGAATTTACAGTAGAAGCAAAGGCGAATCTTTCAACAGATACGGGCGTACTGTATTGCGACGGAACATTTGAAACATGGAACGATCCGCTTGTAACAACATCGGCAAAGGCTGATGCAGAGGGAAGTCTTGAAATAGGACCGGGAGTAGAAGCAGAGGTCAAGATAGACTGTGGCAGTGATTTCTTCTTGGGAGATTTAGGTCTTGTTGAAGTTGGTGCAGAAGTCGGAACAGGAATAAACGGACAGGTTGATGTTGAAGCGGAAGCAGAAGTAGGTATGGACGGTGTTGGTGCAACGGCAAGCTGGCTCAAGCCTGATGAAAACGGAGTTATCCATGATTGCTATGCTTGTTTCTACGGTGATATATATGTATATTCGCAGTTCAGTGCAGGCTTGGCAGATGACCTGAATAAGGTAGTTGAAAAGTATTTTGGTACGGAAGCAACAATAGAGAGTCCGAAATATACAGCGGTTGTAACACCGTGGCATTTCTCGACAGGCGGAACGCAGTGGCAGGGACCTGAATTTGAGCTTTCTGCCTGTGATCATAAACTTGTAAGAGTATCGGGGTATGTTAAAGACAAGATTAGCGAAGAAATTATAAGTGGTGCAACCATAACGATAGGAGATGAAACATATATCTCTGATTCGGACGGTCATTACGAAGCATATTTAACATCGGGCAGTCACGGTGTTGCTGCAAAGGCAGAAGATTATTTTGATTATTGGCAGGTTATGCTTGTGCCTGCGGATAAAGCTATTACATTTAATATTATAATGGATCCTGATCCGTTTATGGCTGCAATGAAATCCTATGCTAAATTTCTGGGGAATATGGATGATAAGGATGACTGGAAATTCAATTTGATTTATCTTGATAACAATGATATTCCTGAGCTTGTTGTACATAGGAAATATTCAGGACGTATTGAGCAGGCGTTTATATATACTTATAAAGATGATAAGGTGAGCCAGATAAAATGGTCTGATTCGGAGTATGCAACAAACGGATTCGGAGCATACGGAACGTTTGGATATAAGGAAAAACAAGGCATAGTCAGCAGTGGCAACGGCGGACGAGGCGGAGAGTTTGTGAGTGCAAGGTATTTGATTGAAGGAACGAAAGCAACTAAAATTCTTTCCGGAATAGAAACTGATACAGGAACATACTCCATAGACGGAACAAGTGTTTCAAAAAGCTATTATGAGCAGGTGTTCAGTTATAGCGGTTTCACAACAGTTGATCCGTCATCAAGCTATGCTATAACACAAAGTAATATAAAAAATGTTTTAGGCGTATAAAAATGAAAAAGGAAGCACTGTTAGTTGCTTCCTTTTAAGTTATCCCAATAATACATCGCTTACCAACATCAGGCAAAATCCGATGAGCAGGGTATATGTTGCACCACGTGCCGAGCCGTGTGCGTGTGTTTCGGGAATCATCTCGTCACTTATGACGTACAGCATAGTTCCGCCTGCAAAAGCAAGAGCAAACGGCAGAATTGCCGATGAAATGCTTACGGCAAAGTAGCCTATAAATGTGCCTACTACCTCAACAAGCCCTGTTGCCATAGCACATATAAACGTCTTTTTGGGTGTCACCCCAGCGGCAAGCATTGGTGCTATGATTACCATACCCTCAGGTATGTTCTGCAAAGCTATACCGCCTGCGATTAAAAGTGCCTGTGATGTATTGCCTGAACCGAAGCCGACACCGGCGGCTATGCCTTCGGGAAGGTTATGTATAGCGATTGCCATTACAAACAGTAATACCTTGCTGAGATTTGCATTGTTATGTTCTTCAATATCTGTACCTACCATTTTATGAAGATGAGGAACAAGCTTGTCTATAAGATTTAAGCAAAGTGCACCTGCAAATATTCCGATAATCGTTACAATTATTCCATAATTACCGCCGTATTCAAGAGAGGGCAGGACAAGCCCTAACACGGCGGCGGCAAGCATAACTCCTGCGGCGAACGAAAGGATAATATCAGAAAATCTGTGAGATAATTTCTTGAATGCAAAGCCGATGCAAGAACCGATAACGGTTGCACCGCCCACGCCGAGTGCGGTGATAAAAACTAAATTCATAAATCAGCCTCCTATGTATTTATAAGTCTATTCTAACACAAATTTTTTTATAAAGCAAGAGGCGGAACCGCCTGTTTGCGGTTCCGCCCCTCTTTAAAAGTAGGAAAAAAGATATATATACGAAGAATCTCTCAAAAGTAATGTATTTTATTCGATTGATTCAATTAAAGCATATTTTCCGTCCTTGCGTTCATAAACAACATTCATTTCGGAGGTTTCGATATTTTTGAATACAAAGAAGTTATGTCCGAGTAGCTTCATCTGCAAAATAGCCTCTTCAGTTGACATAGGTTTTACTGCAAATCTCTTTCTTTTAACGATTTCAAACTCGCCTGAATCCTCATCATCAACATAGTTGACGCCTGAAATCAGCTGAGCATCAGCAAGCGAAGATTCACGTATACGCTTTGCCAGTCTTGTTTTGTTTTTGCGTATCTGGCGTTCAATAATATCCACGATACGGTCTATTGCAGCGAAGATTTCCTGATCCTCAACCTCGGCTCTGAAAATCATACCTCCGGCATTTATCTGTGCCTCAATGTATTCGTTATCCTTGATAGTTCCGAGCACAATTCTTGCATTCGGCTCATCGGTGAAATACTTATCAAGCTTGCTGAGTTTCTTTTCAACATACTCACGAACACTGTCTCTTACATTGAATTTTCTTCCGATAATGTTAAACTTCATAATCTTCACTCCTTTTGTGTTTCTGTAAGAGAGAAAACTCTCTCTTACTATATATATACCACAAACGAAACTCCGTAAACAACTTTTTTTAAAAAAGATAAAAAAATTTTTTTTCTATTTACAAACACTATATGTTTGTGATATAATAAATATATCTATTGGATAAAAATCAATAGTATTGGTTACAAAATTATATAAAGAAAGAAGTTTTGGTAATGGAGAAGAAGAATATTGATTGGGGTTCGCTTGGTTTTGGATATATCGAAACGGACAAGCGTTATGTAGCAGAGTACAAAGACGGCGTATGGGATAACGGCAAGCTTATTGATGATTCTATGATCAAGATGAGCGAGTGTGCGTGTGTTCTGCAGTATGCACAGACAATCTTCGAGGGAGTAAAGGCATACACAACCGAGGACGGCAGAATAGTAACATTCCGTCCGGACCTTAACGCTGAGCGTTTTGCGAATTCTGCGAACAGAATGCAGATGCCCGAATTATCAAAGGAACAGTTTGTAGACTCGATTAAGCAGGTAGTAAAAGCAAACGCAGCATATGTACCGCCGTATGGCACCGGTGCATCGTTGTACATAAGACCGTATATGTTCGGTATCAATCCTGTTATAGGCGTAAAGCCGGCTGAAGAGTTCCAGTACAGAGTATTCACAACTCCGGTTGGACCGTACTTCAAGGGCGGTGCAAAGCCGCTTACAATAAGAGTATCTGATTTTGACCGTGCAGCACCTAACGGTACAGGTCATATCAAGGCAGGTCTTAACTATGCAATGAGCCTTTATGCGATAGTTGATGCGCATAATCAGGGCTATGACGAAAATATGTATCTTGATGCAAAGACACGTACAAAGGTAGAAGAAACAGGCGGTGCAAACTTCTTATTCATCACTAAGGATAATAAGGTTGTAACACCGAAATCATCAAGCATTCTTCCGTCAGTAACAAGACGTTCGCTTATGTATGTAGCAAAAGAATACCTCGGTCTTGAAACAGAGGAAAGAGAAGTATATCTCGATGAGCTTGAAAACTTTGCAGAGTGTGGTCTTTGCGGAACAGCCGCAGTTATTTCGCCTGTAGGTAAGATAGTTGACCACGGCAAGGAAATATGCTTGCCGAGCGGTATGGACGAAATGGGTCCTATAACAAAGAAGCTTTACGAAACATTAACAGGAATCCAGATGGGCAGAATTGAAGCACCGGAAGGCTGGATTTGTGAGATTTGCTGATATAGGAAAAAGGACGACTCATTTGTGAGCCGTCCTTATGTATTTAAAATGAACGATATAAAAAGACAATTACAGGTTACAATAACCGGCGAATATGACGGATTGCGTGTTGACGAAACACTCCGGCGTCATTTTGGGATTTCAGGCTCACTTATTAAAGACCTGAAAAAATTTGACGACGGGTTATTGCTCAACGGCGAACATATCCGAACAATAGACTGTGTTAAAATCGGCGATGTGCTTACTGTTACAATGCACGAGGGCGATTCTGAAAATATCATACCTCAGGATATACCTCTCGATATAATGTACGAGGATGAGGATATATTAATCGTAAACAAACAGCCGGGAATACCGACGCATCCGTCAATGGGACATCCGCAAAATACGCTCGCAAACGGGGTTATGGCTCATTACCGGAATAATGGCGAAAGCCACGTTTTCCGTGCTGTTAATCGGCTTGACCGTGACACATCAGGCGTTATGTGTATAGCAAAGAACAGCTATGCACACGCACGGCTTATTGAGAGAATGCACAGCGGTGGACTGGAACGTAAATATACTGCAATCGTATGCGGCGAAATCACGGGCGAGGGCACTATAGATGCGCCTATTGCAAGGACGGGATTTATAGAACGCAGCGTGTCAGGGGACGGGCAGAGAGCCGTAACACACTATAGGGTGCTGAAAAACACAGGCGGATATTCTCTTGTCGAGCTGCAGCTTGAAACCGGAAGAACACATCAGATTCGTGTGCATATGTCGCATATAGGCTGTCCGCTTCTGGGCGATTGGTTGTACGGAACAGAGGATAAAGGGCTGTTCCCGCGTCAGGCATTGCATTCGTCGTATCTGAAGCTAATTCATCCGGTAACGGGCGAAGTATACGAGTTTGTGCCTGAAATGGCGCAGGATATGGAAAGGTTTCTTGATTTATTGCAAAAATGATAAAAATACTATTGAATGTTCAGCACAGATGTGATAAAATATTAGAAGAATATTGAGAAATATGCAGTTGTATATATAAAAAATATAACGAGGTGAATAATATGTCTTATAAAATAGTGAAAAAGGAAATGCTTAACCCGACAGTTTTCCTGATGGAGGTTGATGCTCCGTTAGTAGCACGCAAAGCCGAGCCGGGTCAGTTCATTATCCTCAGAATAGATGAGCACGGAGAAAGGGTTCCTTTCACCGTTGCAGACTTTGACAGGGAAAAGGGTACGATAACAATTATTGTTCAGATAGTAGGAAAAACGACAAAGGATCTTGCACAGCTTGAGGCGGGCGATGAGCTTCTCGACTTTGCCGGACCGCTCGGAATGCCCACACCGCTTGACGGCAAGAAAAAGGTTGCCGTAATCGGCGGTGGACTTGGTACAGCTATTGCGTATCCGCAGGCTAAGAAGCTTCACGAGCTTGGAGCAGATGTAACGGTTATCACCGGATTCAGAAACAAGGAGCTTATTATCCTTGAAGATGAGCTTAAAAAGATTGCAAACAAGCTTATTGTAGCAACAGACGATGGCTCAAACGGTACACAGGGCTTTGTTACCGATATGCTTGAAAAGGAAATCACATCAGGCGAAAAGTTCGACGAGGTTATCGCAATAGGGCCATTGGTGATGATGAAGTTCGTGTGTAAGCTTACTGAGAAGTATAATATTCCTACAATGGTAAGTATGAACCCTGTTATGATTGACGGTACGGGAATGTGCGGCGGCTGCCGTATAATTGTTGGCGGCGAAACGAAGTTTGCGTGTGTTGACGGTCCTGATTTTGACGGTCACAAGGTAGACTGGGACAGCGCAATGAAGCGTGGCAGAATGTTCAAGG
>CAYMCT010000036.1:0-9681 GCA_964389075.1 uncultured Lachnospiraceae bacterium | reverse complement strand
AAAAAAACGTATTGCAATTTGACAAAACATAGTTTATAATATAGATATATGAATATAGTAATTGTATTGGGTGCCACGGTCCGCAAATTTGGCACACAAACAAGGACAAAAAAAATTTATAATGAAAAGGAGTAAGACAATGAAGAAATTATCTAAGACAATTTTTTCAATTGCTGCAGTAACTGCAGTTTCAGCAGTAATGGCAGCATCAGCAATGGCTATGTCAGCTTCATATGCTGACGGCGTGGTTACATTAACAGACGTTGATGCAACAGGCGATTCACAGACATTGTTAGTTCTCAGTGAGAATGCTGATACCGTAACAGAAGGTATCATCAAGCAGATTGACCAGAAGGATGACGGTACAAAATTTGGTGCTGTTACAGTTGGTGATTTGGTTGACGGTACATACTATGTTCGTGTAGGCGGCACAGACGGCACACTTCAGACTGCTGAATTTACAGTAGGCACACAGGGTGGCGAAGATCCGGTAGTTGAAACAATAGATATCTATATTGGTGATGCTAACTTGGACAATGCCATAGATTCTTTGGACGTAGGTAACGTTCTTAGATATACAAACAAGGAAACAACAAGAGTAGGTCGTTCAGGTGAAAAGTATAAGTATGCAGCTGACGAAACTATTTTCTATGTAGGTGACGCTAACGTGGATGGTGCTATTGATTCTTTGGACGTAGGTAATATCTTGAGATATGCGAACAAAGAAACAACAAGAATAGGTAAGATTAGCACAACTCCTGTTACAGTAGAAAAAACACCTATAGCTGAATAATAGCTTTATAGTTGTTAAAAACTCACAATACAACAGCAAAGTGCTGTTGTATTGTGTTGTTAAAATAAATACATGAAAGGAATTTAGCTATGAGAAAGAATAAGTTTATAGCATTTATCACAGCAATGGCGCTTATGATGGGTATGTCAACTGGATTGGTTTCAGCATCAACAGCGAATGTGTTGGATAGTGATGTGTCTGTAGCATCAGTAGAAAAAGGTTACGTACTTGAGTATAATGCAGAAGAAAGTACAGCAACATCAAAGGTTCTTGATTTGAAGTTGAAGGGTGTATCAACAATCTTTACAACATCAGTATCAGTAGCAGTACCTGAAGTAGTAACAGCAGGTAAGTTTGAAAGTGCTTTGAGTGTGGATGTAGACGGTTCACAGTTAACACAGGGATCAAGCTTCAAAGAAAGTGCAGTAAATGTTACAATAGTAGCACCAAACTACATAGAGGTAACAGAAGATGTGCTTACAGTAGGTAAGATAACACTTACAGTAGCAGAAGGCACAGAAGCATTTGATGTACAGGTTTCAGCAGTAACATTGTATGACGTAAACGAGGAGCAGCCGATAAAGGATTGCGATTTGTCATTGACAAAGGTTACAATACCTGGCACAGACGTTGCAACAGATGCACCGACAGATGCACCGACAGATGCTCCGACAGATGCTCCGACAGAGGCTCCGTCAGAAGAAGTAACAACTTCTCCTACAGAGGCACCGACACCGACTCCTGAAGTGGAAAAGGGTTACATGCTTGTGTATAATGCAGAAGAAAGTACAGCAACATCAAAGGTTCTTGATTTGAAGTTGAAGGGTGTATCAACAATCTTTACAACATCAGTATCAGTAGCAGTACCTGAAGTAGTAACAGCAGGTAAGTTTGAAAGTGCTTTGAGTGTGGATGTAGACGGTTCACAGTTAACACAGGGATCAAGCTTCAAAGAAAGTGCAGTAAATGTTACAATAGTAGCACCAAACTACATAGAGGTAACAGAAGATGTGCTTACAGTAGGTAAGATAACACTTACAGTAGCAGAAGGCACAGAAGCATTTGATGTACAGGTTTCAGCAGTAACATTGTATGACGTAAACGAGGAACAGCCGATAAAGGATTGTGATTTGTCATTGACAAAGATTACAATACCTGGTGCAGAGGTTCCGACAGATGCTCCGACAGAGGCTCCGTCAGAAGAAGTAACAGATGCTCCGACAGAGGAACCGACACCGGCTCCGTTTGAGGGTATCGAGGTAGCACTTGCTGACCTTATTACATCAATAACTGCTCCGGAAGACTTGACAAATGCAGAACTCGTAGCTGTATATGTTCAGATTAACGACGGCGAAGGCGTTTACGGTGTAGACTATGTTGCTACAGTAAACGGCGAAGAACTCACAGAGACAGACTTTATCAACACTATTAACGGTTGGGGCGATGCTATTGCTGAAGTAATCGAAAATATGGTTATCGTTGCTCTTGACGGTACAATAGTAGAAGCTGCTCCTGCATATACTGCTGACCAAGTTCAGACAGAAGGCGGCATGATAGTTGTTCACGGTCAGGGTAGCATAGTAACTGTAGAAACTCCTGAAGAGCCGACAGAAGAACCAACAGAAGAACCGGACGGCGATGTTGTAACAATCGAACTTAAGAATGTTAACAACGGTACAATCACAGCTACTTACAAGCTTGATGGCAAAGAGTACGTGATCAAAGCAGGAAAGTCAGCAGAAGTTCCGGTTGGTACACAAGTAACATTCAAGGCTGTTGCTAACAGCAACTACAAGCTCAAGAGCTGGACCGGCGATGTTTCAAAGACAAATACATCGTTCAAGATGTACGTTGAAGAGGATATGGAAGTTGGCGCTACATTCACTAAGCAGTCATCAGGCGGTAGTGGCGGCAGCGGTTCAGGTTCAATTTCAGGCAGCATCGCAGGCGGCACAGTTGGTACAGGTGGCGTGACAACATCACCGAGCACAATTGGATTCACTGATCTTGCTTCAGTTCCTTGGGCAGTAGAAGCTATCAATACACTCGCATCACTTGGTGTTCTTAACGGACGTTCAGATACAATCTTTGATCCGAATGCTACTGTAACAAGAGCTGAATTCACAAAGATGGTATGTTCAACATTCGGTATCGGTGCTACTCCGAGCGCAACTCCGGCTACATTTACAGATGTAAGCTCAAATGACTGGTATTACGGTTATGTAGAGGCAGCTGCTAAGTACGGCGTTGTAAACGGTGTATCAGATACAGAGTTTGCTCCGAACGCACTTGTAACACGTGAGCAGATGGCAACAATGCTTTATAGAGCTATCGTTGCAATGGATATGCTTGGTTACCTCCCGACAGGTACAACTAAGTCATTCTCAGATGCAGCTCAGATTAGTGCATATGCTGTTCCTTCAGTAAATGCATTGAGCGCAGCAGGCGTAATCAACGGTGTAACAGATACAACATTTGTTCCGCAGGGTAACGCTACAAGAGCTCAGGCTGCAGCAATCATCTATCAGTATTACACAGCTATAGGTGCAATGAACTAATAAACAAATACTGATTACAGTATTGAAAAACCCACTCGAAAGAGTGGGTTTTTTACTTTAGGCTTCTTTGTCAAGAGGGCTCTTTGTCAAGCGTTGGGGTGAAAAATCCTTGAATAAAAAAGATGCTGTTTCACTTTTAGTGAAACAGCATCTTTTGCTTGGTTGCTAAATAATAATAGCAGCGGCAGTGTAGTTGTCGCTGTCTTCAGGAGCGTTGGCTTCACGTATGTTGAGCATAGCGGTGAGCCAGCTTTGGCTTGTGCCTGATGATTTCAGGGTATGTTCAATATCAGCGTCGCTTACATATTCCCACCAACCATCGGTACAAAGCAGGAATGCTGTGTGTGAGTCTATTGTTATTATGTCGGATATATTCATTTCTGTCATTGCAATACCAAGTGCACTTGTAAGCTTGTTCTGATTGGGACTTGTTCTTATATCGTTATATTCAATATCACCGTTCATAAAGTCGAGGAATGCAAGAGAATGGTCTTCTGATACCTCAACAATTCTATTATTCCTTAATCTGTAAATACGGCTATCGCCTACATTGCCCCAGATAGCACGTCTGCCCTTTATAAGAACGACAGCAATTGTGCTTGACATATAAACCAGTTCAGGGTCTTCCTTTGCTGTTTCTGCAATTTTCTCTGATGCATTGCGGATATACTTTTCCAGTGCATCAGCTGTAAATTCGGGTGATTTGCAGAATTCGCCGAGTACAGTGTCAACAGCCAGTCGTGAAGCGAGCTTTCCACCCGTATGCCCGCCTAAACCATCGGCAACGGCTACACAGAGAATGTTATTAGCCTTTACTTTCCCAACAGCATCCTCATTAACCTGTCTATCTCCTTTTCTTGATACCCATGTTACTAACATTTTCTACACCTCACTATGCTCCCTGACCGCTGTAGGGGTTACCTCAGTAACTGATTTTTCCGGAACGGTGTCCGGTACAGATTTGCTGTAGTGGATTGTATAAATACCTAAAACTATGGCAATTACTGTGAGCAGAATGAGAATATAGTCAAAAACATATGATGCTGCGTTTAGATCAGTGCCGGCTTCATATAGTTGTCTGTAATGAGCGGCAAGCTCTGTATTACCGTCTTTTTCGGCGTTGCGCATACGAATGTAGTTGTAGTCCATACTATTTTTCCTTTCTGCTGAATTATAAAGCCGGGATGGCTTTGTGATTAATAAAATTATTATAACATAAACCAAACAAAATTTCAAATAATTTCTCGAAATTAATGTATTGTATGTAATTTGTAAACTTTTTGGGAACAATTCAACAGCTTTATTGACTAATAATATATCTTTATGTATAATTGAATTAACAGAGAGTAAACGGTTGTACGAAAAAAGAGGAGAGTTAAATGAAGAAAAATATAGTTCGTATCAGCTTGGCTGCATTAGGTGCATTTCTGATGCTGAACGGATTGATTATGATTATATTCGCAAATGCGAATATCGGCAGCTGGCTTACAGCACTGCTCGGGTTATGCTTTGTATTACCGACAGTATTCGTGAAATCGGTAAAAGCAATTATTGAATGGAATGTATTTAAGTTTATATTTGCGTTTGTTGGGTTTCTGATTGTTTCGGCTGTTGTGGTTTCGGTGATTCTGTTTTTTTACGGGAATATTAAAACAGTAACCTACAAGGAGAACTATCTTATGATTCTCGGCTGTGGTGTGCGAGGTGAAACACCTACAGCACCGCTTGTATCAAGGCTTGATACTGCACTTGAGTATTGTGAACGAAATAAAGACTGTAAAATTATCGTTACGGGCGGACAGGGCAACGGTGAGGACATCACCGAGGCAGAGGCTATGCGACGGTATCTTGTTGAACATGGCATAGATAACGAAAGGATAATTAAAGAAGAAGAATCAACATCGACAAATGAGAATTTTAAATTTTCAAACAGGCTTGTAGACGGTGGACTTGCATCTCAGAGTGTGGCGTTTATAACAAACGATTTTCATATTTACCGGGCAAATTCGCTTGCAAGGTATCAGGGTTTCAAGATGAACTATTTGGGTGCGCCCACAAAATGGTATGATATAGTTCCGTCGTATATGAGAGAGCTGCTTGCCATTGTGCAGATGTTTGTGTTCAATAAATGAGGATTGCATATCACATAGCAATCCTTATTTTTTTTGGAGTTTTTTTCAATTGACAAAGTATATGGATACGTTATATAATATAGAGTAGACAGGTTATACGAAGGAGGTGCGTTTTGTGGACAAGTTTGAATTGGTATCACCGTATAAGCCTGCAGGCGATCAGCCGCAGGCAATTGAGAAGCTTGTTAACGGAATCAACAACGGTGAAAAATTTCAGACGCTTTTAGGTGTAACCGGATCGGGAAAAACATTTACTATGGCAAACATAGTTGCAGCAGTAAATAAGCCTACAATAGTGCTTGCACACAATAAAACGCTTGCCGCTCAGCTATGCAGTGAGTTCAAAGAGTTTTTTCCCAACAACTGCGTTGAGTTTTTTGTAAGCTACTACGATTACTACCAGCCGGAGGCGTATCTGCCAACGACTGACACATATATTGAAAAGGATGCAATGACTAATGAGAATCTTGATAAGCTTCGTCACAGTGCAACCTTTGCTTTGCTTGAGCGAAAGGACGTGCTTATAGTATCGAGTGTATCGTGTATATATGGTCTTGGTGACCCTGACGACTATAAGAATATGATGCTGTCGCTGCGTGTTGGCATGGAGCGTGACAGAGATGATATGCTCAAGAAGCTTGTTGAGATGCAGTACGAGAGAAATGACCTGAATTTTGTGAGAAACAAGTTCAGAGTGCGTGGCGATGTTGTTGAAATATTCCCGTCAAATAACGGAGAGAATGCTATACGAGTTGAATTTTTCGGTGACGAGATAGAGCGTATCTGTGAAATAAACGTATTAACGGGCGAAATAATCGGCACATACCGTCATGCTGTGATAATGCCTGCATCGCATTATGTAACAACCTCTGAAAAAATGGCACTCGCAATGGCTGCCATTGAGGAGGAAATGGAGGAGCAGGTTAAGTATTTCAAGGAACGTGATCTGCTTATTGAGGCGCAGAGAATAGAGCAGCGTACTCGGTACGACCTTGAGATGCTGCATGAAATCGGTTTCTGCCAGGGCATAGAGAACTATTCACGTCATATAAGCGGACGTGCTGCCGGTTCGGCGCCGTTTACCTTGCTTGACTATTTCCCTGAGGACTATCTTATGATAATAGACGAGTCGCACGTAACTTTGCCGCAGGTGAGAGCTATGTATAACGGTGACCGTGCAAGAAAAGAAACCTTAATCAAATACGGGTTCCGTCTGCCGAGTGCGGCGGATAACCGACCTCTTAAATTTGATGAATTTGAAAAAAGACTGTCTCAGGTTATTTTTACAAGTGCAACTCCTGCCGATTACGAAAATGAACATTCGGTATCGGTAGCGGAGCAGGTTATACGTCCTACGGGCTTGCTTGACCCTGTGATTGAGGTGCGGTCTACCGAGCATCAGATTGACGACCTGATTTCGGAGATAAATTCGGTAACCGAAAAGGGGTTCAGAACTCTTGTTACCACACTCACAAAGAAGATGGCGGAGGATCTGACAGACTACCTCAAGGAAATCGGTGTGAAGGTAACTTATATGCATTCGGAGATTCAGACTATAGAACGAACCGAAATAATTAAAGATTTACGTCTTGGTGTGTATGATGTGCTTGTGGGAATTAATCTTTTGCGAGAAGGTCTTGATATTCCGGAGGTTGCGTTGGTTGCCATACTCGATGCTGATAAGGAAGGCTTTTTAAGAAGTGAGCGTTCACTTATACAGACCATAGGCAGAGCGGCAAGAAATTCAGAGGGCAGAGTTATAATGTACGGCGATTGTGTCACTGATTCAATGAGCAGGGCAATAACCGAAACGGAACGGCGCAGAAATCTTCAGATTAGGTTCAATGAGGAGCACGGAATAGTTCCCAGAACAATTACGAAGGATATACGTGAAATACTTGAGCCTATGGAAGCGGTTTCGGATACAGAAACAAAGCCTGCCATAGACTATAAACGTCAGATTGCAGAGCTTGAAATCCTGATGCTTGATGCTGCCGAGAAGCTTGAATTTGAAAAGGCGGCTGAGTACAGAGATAAGATACGCAGATTGGAAAAGGAATTTTGCTGATGATAGAAGAAGAAAAGCTGATTGGTGCTATTGAAACAATACTTGATAATATCCTGACACCCGTTATATATATGTATATGGACGAGGTAATTGAGTTTGTATGCTTTTGTGATGCCAATGTTGAAGAAGAGGCACTGAGGAAAACTGAAGAAATCATATACGAAAATTACGGTATCAGCTCCGAGGTGCTTGATATCCGTGAGTTTGACGAATCAGACCGATGTGATATAGTCACAAACGCAGAGCTCGTATATGCCGTAGACGATATTGTAAAAATGCTTTTTGAAACGGCGATGTTTGCGGATATAGACTCTATTATGGAGCAGAAACGTGATGCAATTAAGCGAAAAAGTGAAACGGGGACGTATTATCTTAATTAAAAAGAGGTAAAAGGAATGAAACAGAATAAAATAAAGATACAAGGTGCAAGGGTGCATAACCTGAAAAATATATCTGTAGATATACCACGTGATAAGCTTGTGGTGCTTACAGGTCTTTCGGGTTCGGGCAAGAGCTCACTTGCGTTCGATACAATTTATGCGGAGGGGCAACGACGCTATGTGGAGTCGCTTTCTTCATATGCGAGAATGTTTTTGGGACAGATGGACAAGCCTGATGTTGATTATATTGAGGGACTTTCGCCGGCGATAAGTATTGACCAGAAAACAACGTCAAAGAACCCTCGTTCAACAGTAGGAACGGTAACTGAAATATACGACTATCTGCGTTTGTTATATGCAAGGGTAGGCGTGCCGCATTGTCCGAAGTGCGGACGTGAGGTTAAACGTCAGACAGTTGACCAGATCGTTGACAGGATAATGGAGCTTCCTGAACGCTCTCGTATCCAGATACTTGCACCCGTTGTAACTGCAAAGAAGGGTGAACATAAGAATATCTTTGAAATGGCAAAGAAAAGCGGATATGTGAGACTGAGAGTAGACGGTGAAATGTACGATGTTTCAGAACCGCCGACACTTAAAAAGACGTTTAAGCATAATATAGAGATAGTAATTGACCGGCTTATTGTAAAGCCTGATATAGAGCTGCGTCTTGGTGATTCTATTGAAACTGCTTTCCGGCTTTCGGGCGATATAGTGATGGTAGAAGTAGTAGGCGGAGAAACAATGCGTTTTTCACAGAGCTATGCCTGTGATGAGTGCGGAATAAGTCTGCCTGAGCCTGAACCAAGAACATTTTCGTTCAATAATCCGTTTGGTGCCTGCTCTCATTGTGATGGTTTGGGTGTATTAATGAAAATTGATCCCGATCTTGTGGTGGTTGATAAAAATGCAAGTCTTATCAGCGGTGCGATACGCTGTAGCGGCTGGAACAGCTATGAGGATCCGTCAAGCTTTGCGTATATGTTCTATAAAGGGGTAGCTGACAAATTCGGATTTGACATAAATATACCGTATAAGGATATTCCCGAAGAAGCTAAACAGGTCATTCTTTACGGCTCGGGTGAGGAAAAATTAAAGATTGATTATAACAGAGCATACGGCTCGGGTTCGTATGATATGCCGTTTGAGGGGGTCATAACAAATCTTCAAAGACGTTACGACCGACCTACATCGGAGTATGCAAGAAGTGATATCAGCAGATATATGAGTGATGTTATATGTCCGAAATGTCACGGTGCAAGACTCAATGATGAAATTCTGGCTGTTACGGTAGGCGGCAAGAATATATATGAGTTTACCTGTATGAGCATAAAGGAAGAAATGGATTTCGTGAACAGTCTTGAGTTTACAGAACGAGAGCTTGTAATTGCTAATCAGATAATCAAGGAAATAAAGTCAAGACTTAAGTTTTTAATAGATGTAGGACTTAATTATCTTACACTGTCACGTTCTTCGGGAACTCTTTCGGGCGGTGAGGCACAGAGAATAAGACTTGCTACACAGATAGGTTCAGGTCTTACGGGTGTGCTTTATATTCTTGACGAGCCGAGCATCGGTCTGCATCAGCGTGATAACGACCGTCTTATTGCCACGCTTGAAAATCTCCGAAATCTCGGAAATACGGTTATAGTGGTTGAACACGACACAGACACAATGCTTGCTGCAGATCATATTCTAGATGTAGGTCCGGGCGCCGGCATAAACGGCGGTGAGATAGTAGGCGAGGGTA
>CAYMCT010000035.1:0-9691 GCA_964389075.1 uncultured Lachnospiraceae bacterium | reverse complement strand
ACTGGTTTAAGCCAGGCTGCCCGCCCGGGCAGGTGGCAAAGCCACCGACCAGGGCCAGTTGCGAGAGCCAACGAAAGAAGCACCGACGGGTGCTTTTTTCGTGGCTCTTCTAATCGGACTGAGCTATGTGAGCAATGTTTCGTCACTGGTTTAAGCCCGGCTGCATGGGCGAGCAGGCGACAAAGTCGCCGACCGGCCCTAGTTGTGAGAGCTACAAAAAAAGCTGATAACCAAGCGGTTTGTCGGCTTTTTGTTTTTGCTCTGAAATGGATTTTGACTATAACTTGACTATATGAGCATTTATTTTTATCTATTAGGTGACTTTCTGCCGAAAACAAGACTTGCAAGGATCTTCTTGACGGTCATAATTATAAGGTTGACGGCTCTATGACATATGAGCCGTGGAAAAACAGCCTTACACCTGAACCCAAAAGAGGCAATGGAGTTGCACGTTAAGCAGATGCGGAACACTTCAGCAGATAAAACGCAGTATGAAAGATATAAAAATGTTCTTGGTGCAGAAAATGTGCCGAAAACACTTGAAAAGTTTGTGGAAATCAAGTATAATGGAGATAATACTATAAACGATTTAAAGCTTGCATACAAAGATAAAAAACTACAGGATAAGATTAGGAACGAGTATAATCTTACAATTCTTGAAGGCAAGCAGGGTAAGCATATTATAGGGCATAACAACTATAAGCCAGGACATAGCTATATAACTGTATCGTTGCAAGAGGCACAAGAGCTTGTTAATAAGTATGCAGGAACGGGACATATAAACAGAGATAAAACAGGTCGATGGCAGAATACAGAAACGATAGAGCATGACGCTATAATCGGTGTTGATATTGATAATAGGTCAGGGCTAAAAACAGAAACCAATATTTTTAAAATACATTATGCTAAGAATGGGACGCATATAGTACCAAAAAGGAAGTGATGATATGAATCTGTATAGTAGATTAGATGAGATAGAAGAAAAAAACGAGTTAAACAAGGAATTGAAGCTAAGAGTTACTTGTATAGATGGCGATGTTATTGAAGGATACTTTGATGGGTATACTGATGCTGTAAATAACGAGCCTGAAATAACACAGTTAGAATTACGACGTTCGATTGATTATCCTGGAATAACGTGTATTTTTGAAACAGAGATTAAATCAATTGATGTGATTAGTTAAATAACAACTCAATAAATCAGCACGCAGTGCGGCGGAAAGTCGTAAGCGTGCTTTTTTAATACAAAAATAGTCCTGAGTATGACATAAAACTGCTTTATTTTTATACCCAAAAGGAGGATTATGTTAGAGGGTAAATTTTTTATATAAAAAGAAAAGGCATGCAAATGAGCATCTCAAAATGCTCATTTGCAACAGCCTCTTGCTTTGTCCCTTTCACGGGATTTTTGGTTTTATTGAAATTTTATTCAATTCTGAACGGCATCGCCGGAATGTCGGCTGAATTGTATAGGTTCACATATTCATATGCTTTAAATCCGTATCTGATTCCGACAGGTTCTGCAACGCTTTCGCTTGTAACTGTTACTGTGTTACCGAAAATTTCTGCTGTTGCTTCATAATATACACCGTCTGCACCGCATAGGCTGAAGCCTGAAAGTGCAGTGTCTCCGTCCTTGATTTTAAGTCCGTCATATGTATTATCAAAGGTTAAAACAAATGCTCCGTTGATGATTTCGTGCGATGTAACAACGGGATATTTGTATTGTGTATCAATGTCGTATACCATGTTTAGTGCTGTTAAAGCCATGCGCTCGCCGACCGGAGCTTTGTTTTTCGGGTGAATATCATTTTCTTCACCCACATCCATTGTTACAACCATAGCAGAGTTGGGGATTATGCTAAGAGAATTGTACTGTGCTTCTCTTAGGTATGGATAGTATGAAGAATTACCTGTTCCGTTATCGTCATAAGCAGAAATCTGTGCGAATATAAACGGTACGTCTTTTGCACTTCTGCCTGCATAAGCTCTCCAGTTCTCGACCATTTCACGCTGTAATTCTGCGTATTTTGCATATGCTTTAGCATTACCTTCGCCCTGATACCATAAAATTCCGTTTACAGGATATTTAAGAACAGGGGCAATCATTTTATTAAAGAGTCTTGATGCGTTTCTGCAGCTTGGTTCTTTTGTGCTGGTATAGTTTGCTTCTTCAGGATATTCTCCGTTTAAGAGTGTTTCCTGACTTATAAATGCCTGAATAGGAGCACCGCTGTAAGCACAGTTCAGAATGCCGATAGGTACATCGAGTTCTTCGTGCATTTTCTGTGCAAAGTAATATGCAACCGCATAGAAGTCGCCTCCTACAGTGCTTGTAGCGGAATCTCTCCAGTATCCGTTTTCTACATCAAAGTTTTCAAATGTACTTCCTGCAAGATTCTGCTTGAACACTTTGATTTCAGGATTGTTTCCTCTGCCGTTTATTTCAGTTTCGTATTCTTCCTGCGAAAGACCTGTTTCGCCTATGATATTTGAAAGCCTGTATGCCATATTTGACTGACCGCTGCACAGCCAGACATCACCTGCGAGAATATCAGTATATGTTATTGTATCATCAGCAGTAGCAACCGTAATTGTATGTGGATTTTCTTCCACTGAAACAGGTTCTGCTGTTATGCTCCATTCGCCGTTTACGTCTGCGGTTGTTGTGTAGGTTTTATCATCTACAGTTACAGTTATTTCCTCATCTGTAGTTGCACGTCCCCAAACAGGGAATTCTGTATCACGCTGAATTATGCTGTTTGATGAGAATATTGACGGTACTGCAAGTGCATATTCTGCGAATCGCTTAACTTCTCTCGACGGAAGCAATGGTTTCATACTGTCAAGACCGTCAAGCAGCATTGCTTTTACGGTATCATTCTTTTCACTACTAACCTCGGCAGTGAATTTGTGTGAGCCATTAATGTTTGTTGCAGAATCAATTTTTACGTTTTTAAGGACATTGCTGTTGTCGTATACTGCAAGCACCAAAGCACCGTCCCAGTTATCAGCAGCGTTAAGGACTGTTGCCTCGGCAGTTATTTTGCCTGTTTCTTTGTCAACTGTCATTTCGATTTTGTCGTCGTCTGACAGAGTGGGGAAGTTTTCGCCGCCGATGTAGCTCTTGATTGAGAAGTTATCATACCACACGCCCTTGGCTTTATCAAAACCTGCGTGCTTGTAATGAAGCCAGCATTGAGCTATTCCCCTGTAGGTTATATTTCCTCCGACTTTGTTTGAATAGTTTTGTAAATGTTCTGTGAAAACTTCTGTTGAACCGTTATCTCTTGTGAGATAAACGGTTACGGAGTTGTAGTCTGCATCTGAACCCATTGAGAATATAACACGTGCATTATACCATGTCTCTGTTTTTAACGGTTCGCTCAGGTTAAAAACAACATCTCCGCTAAGTATGGAAATACTGTCTGTTGTTATCTGTATGAGGTTGAGCACCTTGGTTGCTGCACTTTGTGTGTATGTATCACTGTATAAACGTCCTGCTGAAACAGTTAACGGTCCTGCGGATTTATCATATGCAAAATCAAACGATATTTCCTGACTGTCACCCGTTTCATAAAGCTTGGTGCTTGAAACTCCATTCCAGTCAAAACCGAAGGACAGGAAGCTGTCTGTTGCTACAGTAGTGTCTGTCGGAACTACGGTATTTGTGATATGAAGTGCTTTATCTGTGCTATCCTTGCCAAATGCACCGCCGACAGTTTCGAATGTGATATACTCTGAATCGTTTGATACAGATCTATTACCCTCACGCTGAGCAAAGCCCGGATATACGCTCATATCGTTTGCTCCGTTTTCGGCTGCAACACTTTCTTCAAAGCCTGTAGTTATCGCATTTACTGTTGCTTTGGTTGCTGTTTCGCGTCTTTCGTAAGCACCCTTTGTAAGCTTGATGTTATCAATATAGAGTGTTCCGCTTTGTATTCCGGGATTAAAGTTTATACCGAATACAAGGCATCTTGCGTAGTCGCCTTCTCTCATTGCTATAGTACCTCTGTAGACACCGTTAAGATACAGCTCTGCGTAGCTGTCCTGTGCAGTGGAAGAAGCATGAACTACCCATTGTATACTGTTCCAGCCGGCAGTGTATAAATCACCAGAAGGAACGCTGACATCCGAGCCGCATAATCTGGTCAGATTTGCAGCAGCTTTACCGCTTGAATCTGTAAAAAAGGTTGTTTTATTGCCTGACGCCGCTTTATGGTGGAAAAACATCTGCAATGTCGGTGAATCTGCATAATCGCTTGAGCCTGAGATACTGTGGTAGTATTCGGTATATTTGTTGTTGTAGTACATTTTATCTTCATCATACATTGCCGATTTGAAATCGTATGATAGAGTAAATGCTTCGTCCTGCTCTAATCCGAGCGAGGACATTGACTGAGTACCTACAACTACGGTAGCGGCTTTTGCGACTGTTTCGCCCTCTTTTACATTTGCCGAAATTTCGAGGTATTTATGACCGTCGTTTCCGGCTACGGTAGCGTTGAGATTGATTTTTGAAGAATCACTGCCTCGTGCTTCGGCTCTTGCCCAATGCTCGGAATCGCTTAGAAGTAAATCGCCGACCTTGTTATCTTCAAAGCTTTCTTCCCACACCACGTCGCCGTCTGCTAATACAGCATCAGAGCCATGCACGAACGGAATATGAGCAGCGGTCATTGTGAGTGCCATAAATAGCGAAATGAGAGTTTTTTTGTTCTTCATTGTCTTTTCTCCTTTCGGTTTTAATTTTTAGATATATCACAATTTTCTTTTGTTATTGTAATACAATACCGTTCATTTTTAAAATACAGAGGGAATGAGAGCTTTTCCCAAGCATCGGGAAGCTGTGGGTTGAGTGAGGGCGTGATTTCCTCATAGGAATGACAAAGCCCTGCAAATCCGAAGATTATGCTTTGCCATATACCGCCGCAGTTAGCTATATGAATACCCTCCGCCGCACCGCCTGCTTCTGCATTAAGGTCTATATCAATTGATTTTTTGAATAAACCGTATGCCTGCTCTGCATCGCCTGATTTTGCAAGAAGAATTGAGTGTATTATATTTGAAAGGGAAGAATCGTGAGTGGTAACAGGGAAGTAATAATCAAAATTACGTTTCAGTTCTTCCTTTGACATAAAGCCATCAAACAGATACGGCAGCATCAGAACATCGGCTTGTTTAAGTGCTTTTGAACGGTAATTGCGTTCCTGTGAAAAGCATTTTCCGAACATAACCGAACGGTCTTTCCATTCTGTGTCAAAATCTATATCCTCAAACTCTTCAAAATCCTTGCACTGCATATAAATGCCGTTTTCTTTCTTTTCGATTGCAATGTTTTCTGCAATATACTTGAATAAATCAAGCTCTGCTTGTGTTATGCTATAGTCTGACAAATCAATATCAGAAAGAATTTGTATTGCATCAAGTGTTATTTCAAGAGCCTTTTTTACCATAAAGTTTGTATATGTATTATCATTGCAGAAGCATATATATTCATCAGGTCCCATAACGCCGTTCAGATGAACACTACCGTCATTTTTGCGGTATACACGTTCGCACCAATACCGTGACGTTTCTATAAAAACATTTAAAGCGGATTTTAAGAAATCTGTATCGCCTGTGTTTGCGTAATAATGCCAAAGTCCGAAAACAACGTCGGCAGTTATATGCACCTCGTTATCCGCATACTGCCAGTTGGGGCATTGTTCTTCACCCGATACGGAGCTTTCCCAGGGATAACGTGCGCCGTTATAGCCAAGCTTTTTAGCATTGATTTTTGCTCCGTCAAGTGTGTTTATTCTGAACTCAACAAGGCTTTTTGCAAGCTCGGGATTTGTGTACAGATAAAAGGGAAGGAGATAGATTTCCGTATCCCAGAAGAAGTGTCCGAAATATGCTTCGCCTGCAAATCCCTTTGCACATATTGCAACACGGCTGTCGTTTATGTCAATGCATCTTAGCATATGATAAATTGAGAAATTTACAGCGTACTGCGAAGAATCATCGCCTGCTATTTCTATTCTTGAATCAGCCCACAATTCAGCCCATTTTTTTTCGGAAAGCCTGTATTCCTCGTTTATATCCAATGAATGTTCGCTGAGGTATTCATTGACGTTTTTGTAACGGATAAGCGGGTTTTCGTTATCACGTGACGTGCTGTAGCAGCAGATTTTGGTTAATGTTACAGGCTCATTTGCGGTGAGCTTGAAAACATTTCCGTCAGGATATGTTTTTGATGTGATTTCAACTGTATCATCTGTATCGGTTATCAGTCTGCAATAGCCGTCGTTCTCTTCGGCTACATCAAAATGACTGTATCCGTTAGTTTTTACCTTGCTGTAAATTGTGTCGTTAATATGCAGTGTACAGGGCGTGTCGGCTGTAAACTCGCCTTGCCAAAGTACGATATTGGGGTTATGACGTGAAATAAACCGCTTATATTCTGCGTGAATAACAACGCCTGATTTTGTTTCCCAGTCAAAGCTTCGGTATAACACACCGTCACGCATATCGATGTATCTGATGTGATTTGAGATTTTAGATTTATCTGTGTCGAGCACTTCGTTATCAACAGACGGTTGTATCAAAAATGGATACGGCAAATTTACAACCTCATTGTTCAGTAAAGGATGATTTCCGGTAATTCCGGGAATATATGTTCCGAATTTGGAGCGTGGGTGACGGGGCTTCTCTATAGTTACATTTGCGGGCAATCGCATATATTCTTCGTCCTGCGGAGCTGCGACAAGTCCTTCTTCATAGCTGCCTCGTATATGTAAATAACCTGAACCCTGTGTCAGGATACCTTCGAAATGCTTTGTGGTTTTTGGAGAAAAGTCTGTTTGTTTAATGCAAAACAATTCACTGTATTCTTTATATTTTTTCATTTTTAATGTATACTCCTTTTAAATGTTTCCTGATTTTATTATATATTACATCGAAACTTGAAGTCAACGGACATTTTTTGACCGCAGTGTACATTTTTTGTTGTTTAGCATAAATGAAAAAGCAGAGAAAGAGTTTGTTCAATCCCTGCTCTATTTGTATTTTTTCATTGCCTGATAAAATGATGAGTAATTGTTAAAGCCTGATTTCATTGCGGCATCTGTCATATTCATACCGTTTTTTATAAGCTCGTTTGCGTAGGTCAGACGTTTGTTTTTTATATAGCTGTGAATAGTATGACCTGTTGCTTCTTTGAAAAGCCGGCACATATAAAATTTTGACAGATAGAATTTATCTGCAAGAAAATCAAGTGAAATATCACTTGTATAATTATTGTTTATATAGACAATTACCGGCTTTATCTGCTTATTTGCAACGTCTGCTTTTGTGAATGACTGAATGTTATGTATAATATGCAGCATCTCAACAATAATACTGTCGGAGATTGCGGTATTGGTTTTTGTGAAGCTGTCGGAATATTTTCCTAACCGTGTAATAGCATCGTAAAGTCCGCTTGAATGAACAACATCACTGCTTATCTTGTTGCCCCTTTTATCAAACGGGTTGCTGAACACATCCTCGTATTCGGGACAGTTCTTTTCAATAAAAAAATCGGGTGAAACCATACAGCAAAATCTGTGATATTCTCCTGTTTTGTTATGATATACACGGTGCATTTCGTGCTTGCGGACAATTATTACATCTCCGGGTTCAAGAGAATATATTTTGTCTTCAACAACAAAGTACGAATCTCCTTTAATAAATAAAAGAATCTCATATTCATCGTGACTGTGCAGCTTAAAGTTATCATTGTTGGTTATATCGCAATACATACGGTAATGGTAATTATTCATAATCAATATCTCCGTAACATTTTTATGCTTTTGGCATCAGTATAACACAAAATAGCAAGAATTGCAATAAAAATAGCAATAAATTTATATTTTCATACAATAAATTGTGATATACTGAAAATATACTAAAACAAGGAGCGTGTTGTTTATGAACTACAAAATCAGCGGATTTTCAGATGAAATATCTATGAACACAGACGAGCAGTTTACTGCGTTAAATAAGCTTGGTGTGAAATATTTTGAGCCGAGAGGGATTGACGGCAAGAATATTTCCGAGCTTTCGGAAGCGGAAATGTATGCTTTAAAGGAAAAAATGGATAAGTACGGAATAAAAGCATCGTCAATCGGTTCGCCTATAGGAAAGATAAAAGTAACCGATGATTTTGACGCACATTTTGAGGTTTATAAAAATGTTGTTAAGGCAGCAAAGGTGCTTGGAACAAAATACATAAGAGTGTTCAGCTTTTTTAATACCGAGGTTGATGCAGAATGGACGGCTGATAAGAGAGATATTGTTTTTGAAAGATTACAGAAGATGATTGAATACGCCAAGGAAAATGATGTTATTCTCCTGCACGAAAACGAAAAGGACATCTATGGTGATATAGCTGAAAGATGCGAGGATTTGGCAAAGAACCTCTGCTGTGACAATTTCAAGCTTGTGTTTGACCCTGCAAATTTTGTTCAGTCGGGCGAGGATACAATGAACGCTTATAATAAATTGAGTGATTATGTTGAGTATATGCACATAAAAGACGCAAAAAAGGAAGACGGCAGAGTTGTTCCTGCAGGAATGGGTGACGGAAATGTTCCGTATATACTCACAGACCTTGTGAATAACGGCTATAACGGATTTTTCAGTCTTGAACCGCATCTGGGAAGCTTTGAAGGTCTTGCAGATCTTGAGCTTGATGATAAGATGCTTAATTTGCCAAAGAGCGGAGAGGGAACATTCACTATTGCTCATAATGCATTAGTAGAAATTCTTGAAAATATATAATTTTAAAGAGGGCAGATGATATGAAGCTATCAGTTGAATTATATACGTTGAGTGACAGATTCGGAGACTATAAGGCTGTAGAGATGGTGAAACAAGCCGGATTTGATGCTATAGATTACTCGTATTATTTTAATAATGAGAACAGGGAGGTTCTCGGAGATGCATATAAAGAGTATGCATCAGGACTAAGACAGCATCTTGATAAAACCGGAATTGAGTGCAATCAGGCTCATGCACCGTTCCCGTTACCGTACGGAGGTAGTTTTGATTGTTCGGATAAAAACTATAAGAAGCTTATACGTTCAGTTGAATCTGCGGCAATTCTGGGAGCAAAGAATATTATTGTGCATACAGTGGATATTCCTAAAACTATTAATTTTGAGGAGTATCATATAGAATTTTACAGAAGCCTGATACCGTATTGTGAAAAATTCGGAATACATATCGCAGTAGAGAATTTGTTTGGTGTTGATAAGAAAAGAAATTATATTGTGGGTGTGCTGGGAACACCTGAGAAATTGAACGGCATTGTTGAAAAAATCAATTCTCCATGGATTGTTGCATGTGTGGATATTGGTCATGCCGCTCTTACGGGATATGAGCCGGAGGATTTTATAAGGGGAATGAACCCGGAATTTTTAAAGGCATTGCACGTTCAGGATAATGATTATTTATCAGACAAGCATACGATACCGTATAACGGAAATCTTGATTGGACGGCGATTATGAAATCGCTGAAAGAAATCGGATACGATGGCGATCTGACATTTGAAATATTAAAATTCTTAGGGAAATTTCCTGATGAGCTTATATGCGATGCGATGAAGTTGGCGGTTTCGGTGGGCAGACACCTTATTTCAATTTATGAAAATGTATACAGGAGAAT